>NZ_AZRJ01000053.1:0-52287 GCF_002895495.1 Petrotoga sp. HWHPT.55.6.3
AGCGCCCTTTCACCCCGCTCCCCACCCGTGAGGAAAAGAGTTTTTACCAGCGCCCTACCCCCGCTCCCCACCCATTTAAGGAAAAGATCTGTAGTTTCAAAGACTGCGTCTATCTTCTATTAGTATGCTAATAATTAACTCACTAACTATTAGCATACTAATAATTAGTATACTATCTTTTTTTGAAATATCAAGGTTTTATTTGAAATTTTGATTAATAGTTTATATCTTTTGAATACATCTCTTAATCTTTTGAGTGAGTTACCTGGCGAAAGGGCGCTAAAAACATTATGAGAAGTGTTGACGAGAAGATAAATTTATAATACTAAACAAATGTATCATAAGATCAATTAATCCTTAAATAATTCAGATACCATTTTATCAGGAGTTAGAAGAAACAAGTCGTCAGTTTGAAATTTGAGTAACTCTGGTGTAAAACCAGATTTGGAAAAGAGGATGTATTTTGTTTGCTTGTTTCCAAAGTTTACATAGTTACTTCTCAGTTTCAGTGTCTCCAAATCTTTTATTCCCATCTTTTTATTAGTCCACTTGCATTCACCAAAGAGGATGTTGTCGTCGTTATATGCTACTATGTCTATATCATACGATAAGTTTTTTGAATAAGGGACCTTTCCCCAGCTTTTTCCTATATTATTAATGAGAAAACCGGGATAATTGGGTTTTTCTTTTAAAAATTGTATGCAGATATTTTCAAACTGATGGCCAATATGAGTGGGCAGTTGTTGGTATATTTTTTCTAATGCGCTTTTAGGATTGAATTCTATTTCTGAAAGGTATCTACCCAAGAGGTTAAAGTAAAAGTCAAAAAATTCATCGTTTATAGAATACCTTGCGTTTCTTCTTTTTCTATCTAATATGCTGTTTTCTTTTTTTAAAATCTCATAATTATTCACTAGTTCGTTTAAATATTTTGAGAGGGAAGTAGAAGGGATTTTTGAAATGTCTTCTATCTCCTTGAGAGTTTTGTTGCCTCCCCCGATTGCTTCCAATATTGAAAAATAGGATCTATGTTCAGAACCAAATTCTAAAATTAAAATGTTTTTAGACTCTTCTTTGAAAGGTGAAAAATCGGCGATGAATAAGTCGTATATCTTGTTTTTTAAATTATCTTTGTTTTTAAAACCCCACAAATATTTGGGAACACCACCTACAAGGCTATAGATTTCTAAAGCTTCTTCAGTATCGTAACCAAAGTCGAATAACATCTCTAGTCCGCTTTTTAAGTTGAACTTTTTGAGATTAATAAAGTTATTTACTCTTCCAAATAATGGCATTTTTTCTTCCATAAATATTTTTTTGATGAGTCCTGTGTATGAACCCAAAACCGTAAGCTTTGTGTTGTATTTTGTTTCATCCCAAGCATGTTGCAAAGAATAAAGTATATCGCTATTTACCAAAAAGAAATTTTGAAATTCATCAAAAATTATATGATCAAATCTTTCGAAAAGATCTGTAAAAAGGTCGTACCAATTTGTATAAATTGCCTTTGAAACAAGGAGACTCAGCTCTTTTAACAGTGCCTCTTCTCTTTTTACTTCAACAAAAAAATATAAAAAATTGTCACGATTTTCATAGGCTTTTTTAATGAGAGAAGTCTTGCCTATTCTTCTTCTTCCGTATAAAACGGTGAATCTTTTTTCTTCAGAGTTTAGGATTTTGGTAAGAGCTTCTAATTCTTTGTCTCTATCATAAAAATTCATTTATAGCGCCCCTTCGCCCCGCTCCCCACCCATCTAATTTTTTCTCTATCATAAAAGTTCATGACATACCACCTTTATATACTGATCCGTAATATACCGGTGAGTATATTACTGATCAGTATATTACTCGTCAGTATATTATATCACAATATAATGATCTATATTCAAATCTATTATATCGAATGCTTTTTTTATTTTGTTGGACCAGTTTAGGTTTATGGGGTGTTCTATTCTTGTGGAGATGACTGTCTCCAAGTTGAGGGTATTGGCTAAGTCATAGTGTTTTTTTAAGTTGGTTAATCCACCAACTTTGGTGATGTCTAAGACGACCCCTGAAGCAATATTTGATACTCTGATTATATCCTCAGGTTGTTCGATGGATTCATCCCAAAATATTGGGTAGTTTATTTGTAGGTTGCTTAAAGTATTTTCTTTATACTTTGGTGTTGGCTGCTCTAAAGCCATTATTTCCGAGCTTTTTAGAAGTTTTAGAATGAATCTGATTTCATGTTGGGGAAATAATCCTCTCAGGTCGATCCATAGTTTTTTATTTTTGAAGAGTTTCAATATTTTTTCAAACTCTGAGAGCAACGGTTTTTCTAAGAACTCTATCTTTATAATTTCTTCATCTTTTTGAATTTCAGGAAGTAAATCAAAGATATTGGTGTCTTTTTTCCAAAAAATCCTAAAGAGAGATTCTTGTGAGATACCTTTTTTAGTGGGGAAGAGTAAGTTTATAGGGTCGTAATTGTATTTGTTTGTTAGGTAGTCAAAAATGGCTAAAAAAACAGCGGTTTTTGAAGAGTTGTCTCTTTTTATCTTTTCATTGAATTTTTCTTCGATATTGGGGATATTTTCAATATCATCTTCCATTTCAAATAGGTCTCTAATCAATTCCAATATCGCCATAGTAGTTTTAAATGTTTCGCCAAAATAGTAATTGGGGGTGGCTGCCCCAACCCCCTGAATTCCTTGTTTGTCTATGAATTTAAATATCGCATGCTCTTGCCATTCCATATTTAAATTTTTTAAGATTGTTCTTTCTTGCCAGTAATATACGTCTCTTTTTCTTTCTTTCATGAATTTTCAGCCTTCTTAGTATATATTTTCCATGAGTAAAAACCAAAATAAGGAAACTAATATTGCATAGGTTGGCGATAAGATTAGCTCTTTTATATTCTTTTCTTTTACAAAGATAAGTTTGTATGCCAACCCAGCACCTAGTGCTATAATAGACCAAAGATAGTTTTGAGCCATTATAAAAATGAATATCGCTAACCTTTCCGATGCACCGATTGTGTCTTTTCTTTCTTTTTCGAATAAGTTGAAAGTTCTGAATAAGAAGCTTCCAAAACTGGTTGTGACAATCATTCCTACAATATAGAATTGAAAGACGTTAGATAAGAAAGAATCTTGAAAAAAGTTTCTGAATAGGTATGACCAAAGAAAAAAAGCCCCTAAAAATATGATTTCGAAGTAAATGTTGGTGTTTTTGTTTTGTATTCTTAATAAGTCTATACCTATGTGAAGAAGGACAGAAAGTGAAACTATTAAAAGCATCCATCCTGTTAACATATCAAAATTGAAAGCCAAAAAGACCAATAAGACCCAGATTAGATGTTTATAATAACTGGATTTGTCCAAGAATTTATCAGAATAAACGTTGGTAAAGGCAAAATCAGATACAAAATGACTTAGAAAGAGTGTCATTGAAAACATAGTATACCTCCATTAGTATTCCCAATAATTTTTTTCGACGACTTTTAATCTTGAGAAGTCTCCTTTTTTTCTTCCTACTTTCGCACAAGGCCTACCATCGACTTCTACTATATCGGCTGTGAAGTCAACTTTTTGTTTCAGTAACGATGATCCAACACCGTAGAGATCTACGGGAACTTCAAGGGTTTCAAATAAATCAATTTTTTCTTGGTTGAATCCCCCTGAGACCATTATTTTTAAATTGTTCATTCCTAGTTCATCGAATTTTCTCCTCGCCCGCCAGACCATCTCCGGGTTAACTCCTAAAGATGATTTGTCTTTTGGAATAACGGATTTGTCCCTTAAGGATCCGGATGTGTCGAATCTAACTGCCCAAATTTTGTCTTTTCCTTCACCAATTATCTTAGACAAGTCTCCCCTGTCAATATTGGGTTTTTCACCGTATATGTGTTCGTAAAAGTCTTTTGCTACTTTGATGGTCGTTCCGATAACGTCGTTGTCCCAGTCTACTAACACCATTCTATTTACGTGACCATCTATGTATTTGTTGAAAGCTATAGCTGCGTCTGAGGTGTTACCATTGTAAGCGGCAATTAAGGCATGAGGTATTGTTCCTAGAGATTCAACCCCCCAATAATCAGCGTTTGCATCGGTAGATACCCCAAAGGCTCCAGCTTTCAAAGCTGCATAACCGTCGGTTGTTTGAACCCAAAAATGGTCGAATCTTGCACTGAAAAATAAAATCGGTTTTCCTTTGGCAGCATTGACAACTTTCTTTACAGCGGTAGCCGTACTAGAAGCCCTTGCCATTACCCCTAAAAGAAGCGTTTCCAAATACCCAAAATAAACAGGATTACCCTCGATTACGAAAACAGGTTCCATACTCTTCGCTTCGTCTCCATCGTTTAAAGCTAATACTTCTATTTCGTCCCATTTATCTACCCATAAACTGTTTAATAACATTCTTAGGTCCCATTTTTTATTTGTGCAATTTAGAAGTTCTTCTTTGTCCATTCGTGTAGAGGCGTCTTGTATTGCTCTTTCTATGGTTAAAATTTCATCAAAGATCTCTTTTGCCTTTTCTTCATCTTTGTAGTAACCTGTTCCGTAAGTTAAAAGAGCTAGCGCTTCGTCTAGTCCAACTACTACACAGTCTGCCCTTGGGAAGAATTGATAGGTTACATTTACTTTTCTTTTGTCTTTTTTTAGGACTTCTACATACCTTGTGAAATATTTGTCGGTGTAATAGCCCATTCTTATTTTGTCGATGGGTACTTTAAAGAGTTTTGGATGTAATCTTTTATTAGTATCGTTTAAATCCATTTTTTCCACCTTCTGATAAATTTTTTAGCCGTTTTTATATATTCTAAAACTTTGTGTTAGCGCCCCTTCGCCCCGCAGCCCGCCCATAAGGAAAAGGAGCTTTACCCTTCACCCATTTCTCATCTTTCTAAATCAAGTAGATATTTTTTCCACTTGATAGTTGGACTGAATTTTCCTATACTGCCATCACTTTTTATTACCCTGTGGCACGGGATAATTATGGGTAAAGGGTTTTTCTTCATCAAATTTCCTACAGTTCTGTACGCTTTTGGATTTCCTGCCTTTGATGCCAATTCTTTGTAGGTAATTACACTTCCCTTTTTTGTGTTATACAGAGTTTCATAAACCCTTTTTGCAAAAGCTGTTTCACCGGGGAAGTCGAATATTTCTTTTGGGATTTTTTGGAGATCTCCATATAGATATGCATATATTATATCAAAATGTTTCTTTGTTTTCGAGTTGTAATAATTCTCATTTTTATTAGCGCCCCTTCGCCCCGCAGCCCACCCGTCTAAGGAAGGAAAATCTTTATTCTTTTGTCTGGCGGACCACCCTTCTAAGGAAGGAAAATCTTTATTCTTTTGTCTTGCAGCCCACCCTTCTTTTTGAAAGGTTAGCCTTATCTTAGTTATTTTGTCATTTTTGACATAGATTATCACACTACCGATAGGAGTTCCTATTACGGCTTTCATCTTTCCAACTCCTTGAAATCAACGGGAACTATGTACGTAGTTCCTTCCCTCATGGTTATTCCGTAAAAAAGCTCGGCAATTTCCATCACTATTTTATTGTGGGTTATTATCAAAAATTGAGACTTTTTAGAGTTCTCTAATATTAAGTCTGATATTTTGGCAGCGTTTAGGTCATCCAAAGGGGCATCGATTTCATCTAGTATATAAAAAGGACTCGGGTTTAGATTCATGAGTGAGAAGAGAAAAGCTATAGCTATGAGAGCTTTTTCTCCTCCTGAAAAGAGAGAGAGCTTTTGAAAGTTCATCCCAGATTTTTTTACAGATATTTGGATCCCTTTTTCAAACTCTTTGCCCTCACCAATTAACCTGAGTTCACCGTATCCATTTGGAAAAAGTTTTGAGATGAAGAATGAGAATTCTTTGTTCAGATTGTTAAAAAATGTGTTGAATTGTCGTTGAGCTTCTTCGTCTAGATTTTTTATACTTTGTTTAAGAGAATTTATGGATTTCATTATGTCTTCTTTGTTTTTTAGATTTTCTTGGTATTCTTTTTCTACTTCTTCGTATTCGTCTAAAACAGTTAAATCAACCGAACCTAGCTTTTTTAATGAACTTTCCAATTCTTTTTGTTTGTTCCCAAGTGCCTGGATGTCTTTTTCGGGTAATTCTTTTAGCTCGAACTCTTCTTCGTTAATTTCTAAGTTTTGGGCTTTTTCGTTTAGGAATTGTATGTTGTGGTTGGCTTCTTTTATTTCAAATTCAATCTCTTGATTTTTTTGTTTTATTGTATTTATTTCAGTTTTTAACTTGTCTATACGATTTTCATAATTTTCCAAGTCTTTGGCCTTGTCGTATTTGCCTGTCCTACTTTGTTTCATCAGTTCAAATAATTTTGAAATTTCGTTGTTGAGAGAGTCTTTTTCTTTATTGAGTTCGTTTATGGCTTGGTTTATTTTATCGTTCTTTTCTTTTAAGCTATCAAAGGATTCTTTTGTTTTTTGCTGTTTAATTTTTATTTCTTTTAATTCATTTTCAATTGCTGACTTTTGATTTTTGTAGTATTCGTACTTTTCTTTTATGCTCTTTAACTCCATTTCTTGACCTATAAGCTCTTTTTCTACTTGATTGAGTAAGGTTCTTTTTTCTTTGATGGTTTCTTCGATTTGTTGCATTTTCTTAGTCGTTTGAGTAGTATTTTGATGGTTATTTTCGATTTCCATTTTTAATGATTGTATCTCTTGATCAAGGGTTTTGGTTTTTTCTTCATAGTTTGCTAATCTTTCGTTGTAGAAAGTTATACTTTCTTGCAGATTTTTAATTTCTTCCTTTATTTTTTTGTAGTCAAGGTCATGTGCGTTTTTTGTTACTGTTGCTTGCCTTAACTCGTCTTTTGTTGATTCTAATTCTTCTTTTTGAAGATTAAGTTTTTCTTTTACTTTGTTGTATAGGGTTTGTTTGTTTGCAAGGTCTTTTCTGATTTTGTTAAGATCTTCTTCTATTTCAGAGATCTCTCTTTTTCTTTTAAGAACCGTAGAAGAATGATCGTATTTAGATTTTCCTCCGGTTATGGCACCAGAAGAGTAGACTAACTCGCCGCTGAGAGTGACAATATTTCCAGGATACTTCATTTTCGATATTTTTATAGCTGTTTCGATATTATCGACTAACAGTGAGTTAGAGAAAACGTACTCCATAACCTTTCGATATTCTTGAGTGTAGTTTACTAAATTGATTACAAAATCTATGGTGCCGGGTTCTTTTAAGAAGTTTTTTGGTAATCGAACTTCAGTCCTTAATAGATCAAGTGGAAGAAGGGTAATTTTTCCATTATTGCCTTTTTTCACAAGATCCAAATACTCTTTTGCCTTTGACGAATTTTTTATTACTATGTTTTGTATTCTTGAACTGGCTATTGTCGAAACCGCTTCTTCATATTTTTCTTCTGTGTTAATTAAATTGGCAACGACATCCACGACATTATCGTCATCTTTGAAGACTTTGAAAAATTCTTTTATCGTTATTGAGAATCCTTCGTATTCGTTGATCTGCCTGGTTAAAGATTGATATGTGTAAAATAGATTCTTTTCATTTTGTTGAAGAGAGTCAATTTCTGATAAAAGGGTATTGTAAGAGTTTTCCGTGTGTTTTAACTCGTCGAATTTCTTTTTTAATCTTTGTTCTAATTGAATTTCAGTGCCTTTTGTATGAGAGAGTAGTTCTTCTATTTCTTTCATTTTTTGTAAATTGTTTTCTAATTTTGTTTTCAAGGTATTTATTTGATCTTTTAGTAAGTTAATTCTTTCTTGGTTACTGCTGTATGTTGTTTGGAGGTTTTTTAGTTCTGTTTCTTTCCTTTCTTTTTCTTGAGATGCCTTTGATAATTCGGATTCTAAGGTTTTGAGCGATTCTTCTTGTTTTTCTATTTCCTGTATAATACTATTCTTTTTTTCGTTTATAAGGTTTGTTTTGTTTTGGGTTTTTTCTTCTATTTCTCTAAAATCTCTTTCGTTTTTAGAGAGTTCTTTTAACTGTTGTTCAAGCTTGTTCATTTTTTCTTCTAAAGAGTTTAATTCCCACTCTTTGCTTATTATTGAAGAGTTGTTCTCATTCAGTTCTTCTGTTAAATGGTTTTTTTCATTTTCTATCGTTTGAACCCTTTGCCTGTAGTTTTCTACCATGTCTCCGTTGATGGATAGTTGTTTGTCAGTATCTTCTATTTCGCTTTTTAAATTTCTATAGCTTCTTTCTACTTCAAAAAGCTCTGATAGCAGAGATTTCATTCTTTGAGAATTTTCTTGTATCTCCTTTTGATATGTTTCTATCTTTTTTAGGAAAGATATTTTAGAAGCACCAAAGTACATCTTTCCTATTCTTTTGATTTCATTACGATATTCAAGGTATTTTTTTGCCCTACCAGCCCTAATGGATAAAGATTTTAATCTTTTATCTACAACGAATAGTAAATCGTTGATTCTGTCTAAATTTTCAGTTGTCTTATTCAATAGATTGATCGATATTTCTTTTTTTTCTAAGTACGTGGCTATGTTTGAAGCATCCAACACGATATCTCTAATATTTTCAGGCGAGGAGTTAACTATTTCACCAATTTGGCCTTGTCCAATAATCGAGTAAAAGCTTTTCCCGGTTCCTTTGTTGAATACATTTTGCACTTCTTTAAGGGTGCCGACTTTGTTGTTTACATAGTACTTGTTGGATTCGTCTTTCTCCAATATTTTTGAGATTTTAATTTTTTCATTGTTGTCGTTTTGTACTACTAGCGAAACTTTTGCATAGTTGGAAGAGTCACTTCCATTGCTTCCTATGTGCAATACATCGTTTTTTTCTGATATTCTCATCTGTTTTTGAGATTGCTCTCCTAATAACCATCTAATCGCGTCTACAATGTTTGATTTCCCCGATCCGTTTGGACCGATTATCGCGATAATATTTTTATCCAAATTAAAATATGTTCTTCTGCCAAAACTTTTAAAACCCTCTATCTCTAGGGATAAGAGTTTCAAGTTTGACTCCCTCCAGCATTTTCAAGGCTTTTAATCTTTTCTTCAACTGTTTTAGTAACCTCTTCAACATCCTTGCCTTGTTTTAATGCTCTGTACATGATCCCGATTATCCTCATATCCAGGTACGCGTACCATTTTGGAGATCCTTTAGTAGAACTTTGGTTTCTTAAGAGGTAACTTGGATGAAAAGTTGGGAAGATTTTAATGTCTCCATACCAGTTGAAGAAACGTCCACGCGATTGAGTTATCTTAGATTCACCAGTAAAGTAATTCAAAGGTGTATTGCCAAGGGTTACGATTATTTTTGGTTTGATAACAATTATTTGCCCATCAAGATAGGATTGACAACTTTTAACCTCTTCTTGTGTGGGAACCCTATTTTGAGGAGGACGACATTTAACTATGTTTGTGATGAAGACATCGTTTCTTTCCAATTTTGCATACTCTTTGAGCATCTTTTCTAAAAGTTGTCCCGCTCTTCCAACGAAAGGCTCTCCCAAAGCGTCTTCATCTGCACCAGGACCTTCACCTACAAACATTATTGGTGAATCAACGTTTCCGGAACCTGGCACAGTATTAGTTCTTGTAAGATTCAAGGGACACTTTTCACATACCTCTATCCTTTTGGCGATCATTTCGATATTCTTTTGTTTTTCCTCGTTGCCGTATAGGAACATTAATATTCCTCCTCACATTAATCCAAATTCAAACCCATCATCACCATATGAGATATTTTTATCGGGTATATAATTGATAAAAAAAGATATTCTGAACGAGGCTAAATCAAACTGGGGTAGTAAGGAAAATTTAGTCTGTACGTTCAACGTCCAGCACACAATTTTTTTCTGTATTTCAAACTCTGTGAAATCCCAGCTTTGATCCTCTATGTCATAATCAAAGGTAATTTTTGCAAATTCACTTTTATCCCTGTTGTTTATGTCGAAGCCCGTTTCAAGAGACTCTGAAATGCGGTAGGTTGTATCTATTCCAAAAGAGTAATTTGAACTTTTTTCCAAGAAATTTAGGTCTAAGTCGTAGACAGTGTACTCTTCCTTCATGTCAAAATCCCCGTAAATTTTGTTACCTTCATAATAAAAAAGAAAATACGTTAAAACCTCTGGGATCTTTTTGGTGAATGTTTGTTCATGAATATAATACCTATAATCCAATTGTAGCCGATTTCTATTGTACCTCAAAATTTCTCTGTTTTCAATATAATCTACCTTAATCTCTTCTTGATGGCCATAATCAAACTCACTTCTATGGGTTAAAGGGCCAATGACGTTGGTTAGTTTGATGTTTGTTGTATCCGGCTGGATCGTATTGGGATCAGTAGTATCAAACTTGGTCTGTGTTTGTAAGGTATTTTTAGTGTTGAATAGATTTATGTTGGTTTGAGTTTGAAGTTCCATTTCTTGCAAATCTGGGGAATTTTCAGCGTTTCTCAGATCAAAACTTCTGTTTAACTTTGCAGAGTTTGTAAAATTTTTTTCAAAAAGAGAGAAAGAATACCCTACGTAATCGTTGTAATTCAATTCGTCTGTGGCAGAGGGAGTGAGGGAGTTTTCTAAGACCTTTACGTATTCTAATGAGTTACCAAATTCGAAAACACCTAAATCAATTTCTAACCCCGGTTCTAAAGAGTAATCAAAGAGCGATTTTCCAGAAGAGTAATCTTCACCCGGTATAAAATCGTTGTTATAGTTGAAGTGAATTGAATCCTCCATGTTGAATTTTAAATCAAAATTATTTCTATCAATCTCATAAAGGGTATCTTTGTAAGAGAAAGTATTTTTAGTTTCTAATCGATTTTTGGTGGTTTCTGTTGCGACGGTGGTGTAAGCGTAATCAAAATCGCCGTACATTCTGGCAAATGTTTCATAGAAGTTGTACTTTCCTTCAATATCTATTTCACTTTCTTTCGTATCCCATATCTGATCCATAGAAAGGTTGGATATGTCCCCATATGAATGAGAGTTGAGCTTGAGCTTTGATAAAGAGATCAAAGATCTGCCATATTTCTTTTGAAAGGCTTGAGATTCAACGTTTAAAAATAGAATATCATCAAATCCCTTAGAATCCCAATAAATGTGTGAATGTATGTTTTTAAGGTCTCCCAAATTCGTTTCCAATTTTGGGATATTTAACGACAGGGATTTTTCTTTTGTTGCTGGTTGAACTTTTAACTCCAATTTTGCAATTTCACTGACTTCGTTATCTTCGAAAAATTGGTAAGAAACTCCTAAGTTGTTATCGTTGGTATCTGGAGAATTCAGACCTGTAGATAGATACAAGCTTCCATATAGAAAAGGGACACCGTATTTTAGTGTCACTTCTTGATCTGTTTCTTGTGTGATTAGATCGTTGGCCGTGTTGTAAGATAAGTGGACTTTCGATCCGTTTTCAAACTTATAATTAATTTCTGTTAGTAGGGAAAATTCGTTGTTATCGTATCCAAACGTGAGAGACATGGGTTCTTCTTCATCTTCTGATAAACTTTGAAAATAGAAAGGTAGGTATAGAACGGGGACCCCGAAAAAACTAAGTACCACATCTCTGGCTATTAAAAAATATCCTGGAAATATGTCGACTTTCCTGGCTGAGAAGTAATAAGTTATACAGTCCTCGCATGTTGTTAATTTCGTCTGGTTTGTTTCTATTATATTTTCTTGCATCGGCTTTTCCATGCTTTCAGACCATATGCGGACATCTATTTCTTTCTCTGCCTTATACTTTTGTATGGTATATGAATTTACAAAGACTGCGGAATCTTCCTCGAAGTTTACGGTTATCTCTGAGGCTTGTATAGAGATATCTTCATATAGATAAGTTATATCTCCAAAGAAAGTCGCTGCTTTAATCGTTCCATCTTCGTTTAATTCACCTTGAGCTGAATCGGCTTTTATCGTGGAACCTTCATACTCTACATAGACGTTACCTTCTAAAAATAACAGATCATCTTTCAAATAAAAATCTTCACTCGTTATATTTACAGGTGCAGAAAAAAAGGAAGAACCAACAAGAATAAACAATATTACAGAGAAAATTCTTTTCAAAGGCTCGAGAAGTTTGTAAGATACTCTTGTATCCAGCATTAAGAATAGAAAAGTACCAATAATACCAAATATTATGTTGGGGATCCAAACGGATATCGTTGGATTTATTATATGCTCTTTTCCCAAAGCAGACAACCAAGCGCCAGAACCTTGATAAATTATTACCAGCACAAAAGTCGTAATTACACTCCAAGATTTACTTGTTAAATTTAAAAACAGGGACAAGGCAATTCCTAAAATACAAATTACTAAGGGAGCCAACGAGTTAGCAAATTTTGACTGGTAAGAAACTATTAGACCGGAGACATCCAAACCAAGTTTGGAAAAAGTAGTTATTTTTTCTTTTAGTTCCTTTGAGGTCATTTCATTAGCACTTTTAGAGAAGTTCAGAAATTCTTCGACATCTTCTTGAATATCGAGTTGCAATTGATCAAAAGTTATGTCTAAGTCGAGAAATCCATCTTCGTTGGTTCTGAACATCCTTCCGTTTTTCATGTACCAACCGTCAGGACCTTTTTGAGCTTGTTGAGCGTTAAAAACAGCGGTGTAATCATTTTTAACCTCGTATAAGAGCACGTCGTATAAAATTCCACTTTCTCTATCTATCTGTTTTACAAAGAGGTATCTTCCATCACCAACATCCACAAATTGGTTTTCTTCGATCTGTGCTTGAGGCCTTTGATAGACGTACAATGCCATAGCTTCTTTTGCCTTGTAGTTTGATACGGGTACGATGGTGTTGAAGAGTGCAAATGTGAAAAAAGATAACAAGAGAGAAATCGTCATGAAAGGTATGATTAATTTCTTCATCGGTATTCCCAACGTTTGTAGAGCAATTATTTCGTTTGCAGAGGAGAGTTTTGAAATAACCCAAAATATACCAAAAAGCACTCCCACAGGAATGCCCATAGAGATAAAATATGGTAGGTGATACCAAATCAATATCAGTAGTTTTGAAAATCCCACATTGTTTCTAACGATTATTTCAGATAGTTGGTAAAGTAACTCCAAGCTCACAAAGACTATAAAAGCAATTAAGCCCATAAAAAATGGCGGTATGAATTCTTTTGAAACGTATTTGAAGAGCTTCTTCATGGGTTCTCTTCTCCCAAGAAATAGAAGAGTTCTAAATCGTTATTTCTACATTTGTACAGTTCCCCTGTCAACGCCCAAATGATATTTTCAGAGATGTTTGTGATAAAATCTGAAAAGTTTGCTAAATTGTTTAAGACTTCTATATGAAGAGAAGCGGATTTAATAGATTCTTTGGACTTGTACAAGTACGATTTGTAGGCTTCGATCAGTCCTTTCACTTCTTCGTTGAGAATACAACTTTTCTTGGCTTTTTCAAAAAAACTTTCTTTTACCTGATCTGTCATCAATTTGGCGGCTTTGATATTGATCAAATCTGATAGTGAGGATAAAACAAGTGAAAGGTTCTCTTTGATTAATTCCAAACTGTCCTCAAAATTTGTAGCGTTTACAGTAGAAGGGGTTTTGAGTATTTCAATTATCAATTTGGCATTTTTTTCGCATATGTCTCCCATGTTTTCAAATATTTGGACTAATTTTGAGCTCATGAAACAAGCTTTTAAGTAAATGCCTGTGTAATTACCAGAGGACAATAAGATAACGCTTTCATAATTTAGGCTTGCTTCGATGAAATCTAATCTGTCGTCTTGATTTATTATTTCTTTTGCTAATTTATCGTTTCTTTCGAGATAAGCATCCCCAAATTTATAGTACATTTCTTGAACTATTCTACCCATTCTCAAAACATTATTCAAATATCGTGTCAATCGATTTAAACTGATGCTGTTGATTTGGCTGACATTCTCTTTTTTGAACAAATTATATGCCTCCTAAAATTATTCAAACCTTCTGCCAAACCCTAATTTTTTATCCAACGCGTTGAGATAATTGTTGCCATTTCTTTGGGCAAGTTTTATCGTCATCTCACTGGAAGTCACAAATATTGACATCCCTGGTTCCATCCTATGAATGATATCTCCATCCCCGGTTACATATACAAAGCCTTTGCTCATGTTTTTCAAAATGATCTCTATCCTTTGCGTTGGAGGAGCTATGAAAGGCCTAATGTTGAGGGCATGGGCGGCTAATGGGATGAGCTGAACAACATTCAATTCGGGGTGAATTATGGGACCTCCAGCAGATAAGGCATACGCAGTGGATCCTGTCGGCGTTGATACAATTAATCCGTCTCCAGCGAATGAGAATAAAGTGTGTTCCTCAATTTTTACATCAACGTTCATAGTACCTAATGGTTGGCTTTTCAATAAGACGATATCGTTTAAAACAACGACTTTTTTGGTGCCTACATGACATTCTAAAAGATGTCGAAATGAAAAAGAAATGTTTTCTTTTTGTATATCTTCGATCAATTCTTTTATCTCAGAACTGGAATAAGAACTCAAAAACCCTAAATTCCCAGTATTAACTGCTATTACCGGTTTTGAAAATATTGCGGCAATTTCAGCTATTTTCAATACCGTCCCATCGCCCCCAAAAATCACGAAAAAATCGGCTGCTTGGGCTTGTTTTTCCTCTACGGTTGAACCTGCCGCAGCGTAACCAAGAACCTCTATATTGCTTTCATTAAAAGGTTTTAATATGTTTTCTTCAAGGTCATCGTTAGAAAGCTTAAGTGGATTGTAAAAGATAAAGATCTTCATAAAAATTACACTCCAATCCTATAACCTAACTCCAATAGAGATTGTACCAAAAATCTATCTAAAAACATCAATATCAAAAAGGCAATCATTGGAGATAGATCTATGTTGCCTATAACTGTGGGTATAAATCTTCTTATTGGATTCAAAATTATATTGGCAACTGAATCAATAAAACCTCGAAGTCTGTTGTATTGGAAGGGCATGATGAAACTTAATAAAGCGGATACAATTATACAAAATTCAAAAAATACTATTGCTATTCTTAATATACTTGCTAATGCTATTAAAAGATTTGCTATTACAAACATTTTTTCCTCCTCGTACCTTCCCCGTTCATCTAAAGATAACGGTTGCCAAAGATTCTTGTCCCTATTCTTAAAAGAGTGGCACCTTCTTCTATGGCTATTTTGTAATCGTTAGTCATTCCCATAGATAGTTCCTTTATCGAAGGGTATTTTTTATTTAGGTTGTCTCTGAGTTCTCGTAAGCTTCGAAAGACGTTTCTTATAACGTCAACTTTCTCAGTGTAAGGAGCCATTGTCATTAAACCGATTATTTTTATATTTTTAAAAGATGTTGCATCTTGCAAAAATGCCTCTACTTCGTTTGGAATGAGTCCGGCTTTGGAGTTTTCACCAGATATATTGATTTCTAAAAGTACTTTTTGTGTTTTATTTATTTCTTCAGCTTTTTTTTGAATTTCCTCTATTTCTTTCATTCTCCAAACTGAATGTATGTATTCTGCGATAGGAACGATGTATTTTATTTTGTTGGTTTGTATCCTGCCTATGAAATGCCATACAATGTCAAGGTTTTTGAGATCTTCATATTTTTCTCTTAATTCCTGAGCCTTATTTTCTCCAAAATCTCTATGACCTTCTTCGTATAATGTTTTTATGTTATCACTTGGAAAATTCTTTGAAACAGCAACTAATTTTATAGAATTCAGATCTCTACCTGATTTTTCTGTAACTTGTTGGATCTCATTTAACAAGGTGTGATAATTTTCTATTAGAAAATTATTCATTAAGCTCCCCCCATAAACTGATATTGTGATTGGAAGTTTTATAGGTGTAATTTAGTTTTTGGTAGGCTTTTTCAGTTGCCACCCTACCTCGAGGGGTCCTGATAATGAAACCTGCTTGTAGTAGAAATGGTTCATAGACCTCACTGATTGAATCGGGTTCTATCCCAATCGATGAAGCTAAGGCATTTATACCCACCGGCCCACCTTCATAGTTTTCTATTATTGTTTTAAGAATTTTTCGATCCATTTTATCTAAGCCATCTTCATCCATTTCTAATAATTTCATTGTGTTGTCCACATCTTCAGCTTCTATGATGTTTTTTCCAGAAACTTGGACAAAATCCCTAACTCTTCTCAAGAGTCTGTTGGCGATCCTGGGGGTTCCCCGAGATCTTTGAGCTAGAATGAGAGATGCATCTTCTTTTATTTTTATATTGAGTATGTCTGCACTCCTTTTTATGATTAAGTTGAGGTCTTTTGGAGAGTAGAAATCGACTTCCAAAATTATGCCAAACCTACTTCTCAGTGGTGGGGCTATAAGGCCTAATCGGGTAGTGGCTCCTACCAAGGTGAAAGGTTGTAAGTCAATCCTAATAGAACGAGCAGAAGGACCTTTCCCAATAACAATGTCAAGTTGAAAATCCTCCATAGCTGAGTATAAGATTTCTTCCACGGTTCTATTCAGCCTGTGGATCTCGTCTATGAATAGTACGTCGCCATTTTCTAAGTTGGTTAAGATGGCAGCGAGGTCTCCTGCTTTTTCGATTACAGGACCGCTTGTAATTTGCAAATTAGCACCTAGCTCATTTGAAATTACATAAGCTAGGGTTGTTTTACCTAAACCAGGAGGACCTGCTAAAACTACATGATCCATCGCTTCTTTTCTTATTTTAGCAGCTTCTATCGCGACCTTTAACTTTTTTTTTATGTTGTCCTGGCCTATAAATTCATTCAAGTAATTTGGTCTTAATTTCTTTGATCCTGTATCCTCACCAATAAAAGAGGGATCCAGTAACCTCTTTGGGTTTGTATTTTCTTTTTCGATCATTTTAAAAACTCCTTAGGATCTTATGGATAAACTCTGTAAAGTGTTCTTGCAAAAGGAATAGCTTCCCTAATGTGTTCTAAACCACATATCCAAGCAACCGTTCTTTCAACGCCTAAACCGAAACCACTGTGTGGAACGCTACCAAACTTTCTTAAATCTATGTACCATTGGTATTGATCTAAAGGAAGATTGAATTCTTTTAATCTGTCTATTAGGACTGATTCTTCCCATATTCTTTCGGAAGCCCCTATTATTTCTCCATAACCTTCGGGGGCAAGTAAGTCGTCACAGAGTACAACATCAGGGTTGTTTTCATCAGGTTGCATATAGAAAGCCTTAACTTTCCTAGGATACTTTTCCACAAAGAGTGGTTTTTCAAATTGAGAAGCCAGTACACTTTCTTCATCCGCGCCGAAATCTTCTCCCCATTCTACTTCAAACCCTTTTTTCTTAAGAAAATCAATTGCTTGCGTGTAAGTCATTCTTTCGAAAGGTGGTTGAATTTTTTGTAGTTTATTTGTATCCCTACCAATTTCTTTTAGATCATCAGAAGCATTTTCTAATACCCTTTTGATTATGAAAGAAACCAAGCTTTCTTGTAATTTGATGTTGTCTTCATGTTTATAAAAAGCTACTTCGGCTTCATTCATCCAAAATTCGATTAGATGTCTTCTTGTTTTTGATTTTTCGGATCTGAATGTAGGGCCTAGATTGTACACCTTTCCAAAGGACATCGCCGCAGCTTCTAAGTAAAGTTGACCTGTTTGTGCTAGATATACCTCTCCATAATCGAAATAGTCTAATTTGAATGTGTTACCAGCAGATTCCCCTATAGAACCAGTAAATATGGGAGTGTCGATCAAGGTAAAATCGTTTTGATTATAAAAATCTCTAATTGCCTTTAAAATTTCATTTCTAATATTTAAGATATGAAACTGTCTTCTCGATCTGATCCATAAATGCCTATTTTCCATTAAAAAGTCTATGCCATGCTCTTTTTTAGAAATGGGATAGTCTTCAATGGGTTCTTGTATTTTTTTGAAAGAAGTTATGTGTAATTCAACGTTTTCGGGAGATCTTTCGTCTTTTTTTATGGTTCCTTGCAAAATTATGCTGCTTTCCATTTTTATTTTTCTTATGTTTTCAAAGGTTTCATCATCAAAATCCTTTTTTTCAGCTATTCCTTGAATGAAACCAGTTCCATCCCTTAACTGTAAGAAAGCAATTTTACCGCTGCTTCTTTTATTCCATACCCATCCTCGAAATTCTACTGTTTCATTGATGTGTTTTTTGAAGTCTTTTATATATACCCAATTTGGAATCATACTACCACCTCCGGACGTTAAGGGGGTCCCCCCCTTAAAAACCCCAAATTCAAGTTCAAAATCATTTAAAAACATAGTTTGCATACTGCAGCAAACTTAAAATATTTTTTTGCACAAGGCTGCAAAAGGGCTTTGCCCCTTAATCTTCTGTTTTAGCGCCCTTTCACCCCGCTCCCCACCCATAAGGATGAAAAGGGTAAACTCCACTACCCTCCATTAGGATGAATGTGGCTTCGCCCCGATCAACCTTCTTTGAGTGTTTCATACTCTTTGGCAACTTGCATAAAAAAGGTATCCAGTTCTTCGTTAACAATGAGAGCTACTTTTTGTGGCGGGAGATACATTTCTGATATTTCTCCTTTGTTCACAACTATTATCTTGCCTTTAGTTAAGGATGGCAACATTGCTGCTGGTATAACCGCAAGAGAAGATCCTAAAACCAAGACAAGTTCCGAATTTTTCATCAAAACTTCCGATTCAGTTAAGTATTTTACGGGTTCTTCAAAGAATACTATGTCTGGTTTTATTACTCCACCACAGTTATCACACCTTGGTACTGTTTCGTTGTTGACCTTTTCTAATATTTCTTCTTGAGAATATTCTCTATTACATTTTGTGCAGTAATTTTTCCAGCATCCTCCATGGATTTCATAGACTTTTTTTGAGCTGGCTTTTTGGTGTAAAGAGTCTATGTTTTGAGTTACTATCCCTTTTAATTTTCCTTCCTTTTCAAGTTGAACTAAAAATTTGTGAGTAAAGGTTGGTTCTGCTTTCGTTATGTACTCCAAAAATTTTTTGTGAAACTTATAGAACAAAGAAGGATCCAGATAGAAATAATCTAAATCGAAAATTCTCTCAGGATTTTCTATATTTGCCTTCGTGTAGATACCGTTAGGGCCTCTGAAATCGGGGATACCTGCGTTAGTAGACATCCCCGCACCACTTAAGACCGCAATGGAATTTGAATTATAAATTAATTCGGCAAATTTTTTTGCAACTTCAGACATCTTTTTCTCCTTTTAAAAACTTCAAAAGTTCTTGGGCGGCTATTAATGGGCCTTGGTCTTCATAGCCTTCTACACCAAGTTGTGTCCGAAGTGTCCCGACTTTGACGTTACTTTTCATTAGAGTTTCCATGTATTTTCTAGCAATTTTTTCGTGTTTTTCTCTTCTTTGGATTGCACCAAAGGGATTGGCAAAGTAACTATAGGTTAGACCTTTCTCTGAAGTAGTACCTTTTGCCATTCTTGCACCTTTGGAGAATATATCTAACGCCTTATCTACGTCATTAAAAAATTCGATTGGTGGTTTGTTGTCGTCTATTTTTTCATAGTTGTTGGCGTAAAAGAAATAATCAATTTTAGTAGGTCTTATGATATCTTCGTAATTGGAGTATGGTACTATAACTCTGGCGTTGGTTATGTTTGGATTCAAAAAGATACTTCTATCCATAGCGGAGTAGGCATAACCTGGTTGTAAGTCATCTAGTCTAACAAAAGCACCAGTTTCTGTCCCATACGCAACCACGGTTCCATCTTCTAAAATATCTAATGATCCCATATCATCTATCAATATATTTACTTCGGATACTTGTTTTCTTATTCTATTTAAGGCATCCAATGTTTCAGATTTTCCCGCTCCACTATCTCCCATTATCATTACGTTGAAACTTTTTCCATCCCTTAACTTTATTTCAGCTAAAGCCCCGTGAATTGGTAGTCTATCTTCGTCTATTACTATTAAGTTGTGAATCGTCAATACCATTTTCTTCATATAACCAAAGTAGTCTATAGAAGGATCATCTCCGACAAGCCCTACGTAAGTTCCATCATCTTCTTTATAGATGATACCATTGTAATCGTCTTCATCCTCAAAAAAACTTTTATTCATACCGAAAATGTATATGCCATCAGGTCTTCTGTTTTCTAAACTTTCAAAATCTGCAAACTCGTACAAATTTGCCAAACCTGCTGCCATCGCAAAGTATTCCTTGTAAACAACAACGAATATCAATTTGTCGTTAACGTATATAGGGAACACCAGCCAATCCTGTGGATTTTCAATATTAATTTTGTTTAATATAGGGCGATCGACAACTTTGAATACCCCTCTTCTTTTATTTGAGTATGTATAAAAGATAACAGGTGGTTCCAATACTACGCTCCAAACATATTCCATGTTGTATAAAAAATCAGCGGCGGCTATTTGAGCTTCTGGTTTTGTTCTAGGTCGATCAACTATAAATCCAGCTTGAGCTCCACTGGGAAGTTGCCTGAGCACTTTTACCCTTCTGGCTGATATATTAACAAGGATTTGTCTATATACTCCCAAGACTAAGCTTTTTAAATCAGAGTTGTTTTTAACTAAGGATATTTGTTTGTGAATTCTCGTTCTTGAGTTGTGACTAAATGGATCCGCTTTTTTCATGAATCTGTGTTTTGAACGCCATAGATTGAAAGTATCTTCAACAAAGAGAGCCAACGTTTCTCTGTATGAAGATAATTTTGGGAAACTAAAGTAAGAGGATTCATCCAAATGGTCTAAGCTGTTTAAAGATAATGCTAAGAGTAGTTGTCGGATTTGTTCTAAATCGTACCTTTCATGAACTTTTTGTTTGGTTTCATCTACTAGAAATAATTGAAAAAAAGGATACAACGTATTGCGTGTCTCTTCGGCATCCTCGATTAATTCTGAAATTATTTCTAGTAGATAACTTGAGTTTAGTATTTGAGATATGTTACTATAAGATACCTCCCCGGGTATCAGCACCGTTCTTTCATAACTCATTTTTTAACCCTCCCTTTTAACGGTCTTTAGAAGTTTTATTTTAGCGCCCCTTTCCCCGCTTCCCACCCTTCTTAAGGAGGGACCAACGATCCCTAACCCAGGACGTTAAGGGGTAAACCCGGACATTGAGGGGTACTCCCCTCAAACTCCCCAAAAACAAAAATCTCTTTTTAAAAAGATCTTTTTTGCACAGCTCTGGAAACAAAAGCTTCTTTGCATAAATCAGCAAAAAATCATTTAAAAACATAGTTTGCATAGTACAGCAAACAAGGCTCCGCCCTGTGACCCCTTTAAAATCAATATCTTAATTTTGAAACGTTTATTATAAGAATAACTTCTAAATCTTACTTTTAGTACCCCTTTGCTCTGCAAACTTATTGAGATTAGTCAACTTCGCCTAATATTCCACCGATGGTTTTCAAAACCTCTTTTAACCCTTCTTTTGTTTTTGAGGAAAAAGGCATATATATATATTCACCATAAGTTGAAAAACTTCTTTTGATATCTTCAAAAAGTTTAGCTTTTTCAGATTTCGTTAATTTATCAGATTTTGTTAAGATAAACAAAAAAGGTGTTCCTAGATCTTTGAGCCATTCTACCATAGCATAATCCAATTTTTGAGGCATATGTCTATGATCGATAAGCAAAGAAACGGCACTCAAAGAAAATCTGGTTTTAAAGTACTCGTTCATCAGTACGTTCCATCTTTCTTTTTCCTGTTTTGAAACACTTGCAAAACCGTATCCCGGTAAATCAACAAAGTAATATTTATCATTCACCAAGTAATAATTGATGGATCTGGTTTTTCCTGGAGTAGAACTTACTTTTGCTATTTTAATGCCTAAAATGGCATTCAAAAAGCTTGACTTTCCAACATTGGACCTCCCTGCAAAGGCGATTTCTTTTTTATCTGGTGGTGGGAGATCTTCAATTTTGTAGACGGTTTTTATTAATTGAGCTTTGTATACTTTCAAAATGTCGATGGTCCTCCTCTACAGTTCTTTGATTTCAACTTTTGCTTCATTAGGATCTATTATACCATAAGTTGCCTTCCCAGTTAGCCATCCAGAAAATTCTCCTGGGTTTAGTACAACGGTTTTACCGGTTTTCCTATTTACTATTTCATGGGTATGACCAAAAAATACATAATCATAAATCCCTGAATTTTCAGCGGCTTCTAAGGAATATGGTTCATGCATCAGAAATATTTTTTTACCATCTTTTTCTATGGTAATGGGTCCGTTTTTTATCTTTTTATTTGATCTTTCATAAAGTAGTAACTTTTCTCCGTCGTTGTTACCGAAGACACCATAAAAATCGATATCGTCATAGATTAGATATGGTAAAGTAAAAGGTGCTACAAAGTCTCCACAATGGAAAATGGTATCGACATTGTACCTTTGGATTATATCTGGGATCTTTTTAAGTTTATCCATGTTGTCGTGAGAATCTGATAATACTAACCACATTAGATCGCCTCCTGCTTACCATTTTTTGTCGATCCATCTGATATAAACGACCATGCCACTTTCAACGGATATTTCTATTTTGTTTTCTTTAGCTTCGTTGCTGATTCCTAGGGATTTGAAATCAAAGATATCTTTTTTATTTAATGGATATTTGAACCCTTTAAGAGTAAGCCCCCTAACGGGTTCTCCTATTCTTAAAATGGACCAACTTTCACCGATCCGGGCTTCTTCTTCCACTTTTTTATTTACTATACCAATTTTTACGTCTTCTTCTAGGATAACGGGATTTAGATCTATGTATTCGGCTAGGAGAAATACACTTGCCATTTCTTGATCGATGCGATTACCCAAAACCCCTGATAATATAACGTTTTTATAGTGATTTTCTTTCAGAAATATTAAAGCCAATTCCGTGTCGATTTCATCTTTTTCTTTTGGATATTTCAATATTTCTGTGTTGTTATCTTCAGCCCACTGAAGGTCTTCAATAGAAGCAGAATCAAAATCTCCTATTAAATAGTTAGGTGGTAAGTTTAACTTTTTGAAGATTTTGATTCCAGCATCACAGGCGATTGTCAAGGATGCCTTTTGTATCATTTTCTCGTAAAATTCCAAAGAGCTTCTTTGTTCTGCTCCAGATATTATATAGATTATAATTTGATCGCCTCCCAATTGAATTTTAGCTTCATGAGTTTAATAAATGGATTGTCTTATATAGATTGTCAGCAATTATTTTTGGTGTTAAACAGTAGTTTGTGTACTCTAAAGATAAATCTCTTGCAGTTTTATATACTACATAGCTTCCAATTAGGCAAGCTTGCATCGTTGTTAAACCTTGAGCAATATACGATCCGATAACTCCTGATAGTAAATCTCCCGATCCTCCCTTGGCTAGACTTGAATTCCCTGTTATGTTGAAATATGTTTTTTCGCCGTTTGTTATCAAGGTAGTTGATGATTTGAATACGATGGTGCAGTTCAACTCTTTTGCGTACTCTTCCAAGCCGAAGACGTCGTTTTTTAAGTTTTTATAAACCTTTGATAGTTCTCCTACATGAGGGGTTATAACAAAATTTCTGTTTAATTTTACATCTTTATCTTTTAAAATGGATAGAGCATCTGCATCTAAAACGAATAATTTGTTATCTTTGTAGGTTTCAACTAATTTTTTAACAAAGCCTTTTGCATTTTCAGTTATACCGGGACCTAAAACTATAACGTTGGATTTTTCGATTTCTTCCTTTAAATTTTCAACGTCTTTTTCTTCAAAGTGTTCTTTTTTTAAAGACTTATAGATTATGGATGGTTCAAGAGTTAAAACGTTTGATGAATCACCTGGTGTAATCAGTTTAACCATACCAGCTCCAGTTCTTTGAGCTCCAATAGCTGAAAGGATAGGGGCACCAGGGTATTTTTCACTGCCTGCGAGTATTAGAACCGTTCCAAATTTGTACTTATAGGAGTCTTCAGGCCTGTTTGGAAGTAAGTTCTTAACGGTATCTTCTAGTATGAGTTCTCGATTGATTGAGTTTACCAGCGAGTTGTCGAAAGATAGAGGAGCAACTTTTATTTCTCCACAATATTCTCTTGCAGGATAGAGTAGATGGCCAATTTTTAAAAAGCCGAATGTAACCGCTTGATCGGCTTTAACTGCCGTTCCTAGAACTTCACCTGTGTCAGATGATATTCCCGATGGAACGTCAACTGATAATACCTTTGATCCTGAAGAGTTTATGCGTGTTATCGCTTCAGCAACCTCCCCCTTGACTTCTCCTGTCAAGCCTATACCTATTAACCCGTCTATTATGAGATCGTATTGGGAATAATTGATTTCATCAACATCAAAACGATAAATATTAATTTCGTATTTTTTGGCGATCTCAAGTTGCTTTTTAAAGCCGGGACTCCCTTGAGTTGGATCGCCTACTATAAGTATTTCAACGTTGTAGCCTCTATTTTTTAGGATCCTACCCGCTGCAATACCATCACCTGCGTTGTTACCCTTTCCTACTACACATAGAATGGAATTTGGTTCAAAGGTTTCCGCTATGTCAGCTACAGAAAAAGCCGCTTGCTCCATCAGCGTTTCTGGGGCTATTCCTTTCTCTATAGTCAATTTGTCTATTAATTTTGCCTGGGAAGAAGTGAGTATTTTCAATTTTTTCACCTCTAAACTTTTTATTTGTTTTCCATGTTCAAGATCAAATCATTTTTTGAACACATTTCTTCGGTTTTTGGTCCGTAAGAAATGTAGTCAATATCAACACCGATTTGTTCTTCAATATACGATAAATATTTTAAGAAATTAATATCGTTGGTATCTTTCCAACCGTTCAATTCAGTGTAAATAGGTTTGGCAACAAAAAAGTCGTACGAGGAGGATGGAGTATCTTTTGTTTTTCCGTTGACCTCATAATGTGTACAAACTTTTATCTTATCTAACCCGTTTAAAACGTCCGCCTTGGTGATTACAAGCCCTGTTAAACCAGACCTTATTTTTGCGTATCTCAAAGCAGGGAGATCTAACCAACCAACCCTTCTTGGCCTTCCTGTGGTCGCACCGTACTCTTTTCCCAATTCCCTAATTTTGTGAGCTTCTTCTCCAAAGATTTCTGCTGGGAAAGGTCCCGATCCTACCCGTGTTGTGTAGGCTTTGAGTACCCCATACACCTCATCTAGTTCGAACGTTGAAAAGCCTACGGAAGAAACTCCATGAGCCATACACGAAGACGAGGTGACAAAAGGATAGGTGCCAAAATCTAAATCTAACAAAACACCTTGAGCTCCTTCAAACAGTACCGATGTACTTCTGAAAACATTCCCCATCTCTACCGCACTAGCGTAATTTATCTTCAATTTTTCCAATTCATTTTTGGTTTTCATCAAGTATTCAAACACATCATCTTTTGAAGTTTTTAATTTGTTCCCATACAGACTACTTTTTAGGTAATATATGTCTTCTAAACGTTCTTTAAGCATTTTTTCATCAAACAGGTAGTAGAGTTTTATACCCTCCCTTGATACCTTATCGGTATAGGCAGGTCCGATTCCTCTTTTTGTTGTTCCAATTGGCTTTTTTCTCATACTTTCTATAATTTCGTCTTCTTCTTTATGCCATGGGAGGACCAAAAAGGCTTCTAAATCAATGTAAAATTTAGAGGACATTCCAGGAAAATCAGCTTCTAGTATATTTAGTTCCTCAACAAGTTTTTCTAAATCTAAAACCATTCCTGCACCTAAAAAACCTTTAGATTGAGAATTGGGCATAATAGAAGGAAGCATATGATTCACATATTTTTTGTCTTTGTAATAGATAGTGTGACCTGCGTTCGCCCCTCCAGAAAAACGTACGATCCATTCAAACTTTTCTGAAAAATAGTTGACAACCTTACCTTTACCTTCATCGCCCCATTGGGCACCTACAATCGACATTTTTTTCATGATTTTTGTACGATGATACCGTACCTTCCTCCCTTCCTGTGATAAAAAATATTGTAATTTTTTTAATAATGATAGGTTTCATTGTGCAATATCTTGTTAACTCTAAACAATTGCTCTAAAAGAATCAAAACCGCAAATTCGTGGGTAAAAGTCATTTTAGATAACGATAAAATATAATCAGCTTTATTGGAAATTTTATCAGAATGTCCTAAAGGACCACCAACAATGAAGTTTATATGTTTCCCTTGCGAAGAGGTTTTTGTGCGGTCATAAAATTCAGAAAATTTTACAGAATCCATTTGTTCTCCTCTCTCATCCAATAAAACGTTGAAAGAATCCGGGAAATATTTTTCAAACTTTTTGAAATCTTTATCTTTGTAAATTGAAGGTGGTGTCTTGTTTAAATCTCCGGACAAAGGAAGTTGTATTAGTTCAATTCGTTCAAATTTCTTTATCCACTTTAAATATTGCTTGACTCCATCTATTATATAGGGACTTTTTAAAGGTCCTACGACTATGATTCTAGTCATTTTTCCTCGTTTGAAATATGTTTTGTTTTGGTGATCTGTGATTCGGTTAGCAATTTTTCTTCTATTGTAAATAATTCTCCATCCAAGTTACCGATTAAGTTTTTAAACGAATGTAAAAACAATTTTCCCGTTAAAGGAGATGGGAGAGTTACTTTTTCTATTTCGCTGCCAAAATGTTCTATTATCGTTTTAACTTTGCTGTAGAGCAAATAGAGTGATACATCCCCTTCTTTTGCATTTAGAGTGAGACTGAATTTACCGTTTTGTTTTCTTTCTAAAAATACACTGGCGGGTAAATTCAAACTTATTTCTTGTTTTATTTGTTCTGCTAGCCATCTGTCTGAGGTGTTAATATGGAATTCCAAAGATATTAGAAAATCTCTAACCCCCATAATAGTTGCTCCTGCAGTGGGATGAGGATGATTTGGACCAAAGTCTGGTTCCCATTCAGGGAAAGACATTTTTTTTGCTAAGAATTCAAATTCACCTTTTCTTAAGGTGTTAATATTTCTACGATAATCGTTTCTGGCTGATTTTTCGTATAGATATATAGGCAATTCAAAACTTTCAGAGATTTTTTTTGCTAATCTTTTTACAAGATTATCCGCCTCATCAAAGGTTGTAGATATTAGCGGTACAATCGGGATGACATCTACGGCACCTATTCTTGGATGATACCCACTATGATTTCTGAGATCTATATTTGCCACGCATATTTTCACCATTTCGAATAAGAAAGTCTCTATTTCGTTTAATTCACCTACAACACTGATGAAGCTTCTATTGAAGTACTCATCACTTTTACAAGAAATAAACCAAATCTTATCAAAATTCTCAGAAAGGTCTTTGATTCGGTTGATTAATTCTTTGTTTTTCCCTTCACTGATGTTTGGTAGAGTTTCTACGATTTTCATTTTTGAATCACCTCGTGATGTTTTTTTCTATCATTAAACCTTTTGTTGCAACCCCTAGTATTATAGAAAAAGTAACAAAAGAAGAGCCACCATTTGATAATAAAGGCAGAGGGATGCCTGTAACTGGCAACATGCCAAGATTCATTCCAATATTTTGAAAAATATGGAAAAAGATCAAAAATGCAGATCCAACATAAAAATACTTCCAAAATAGGTCATCGCTTTTTTTGTATCCTTCGTATAGTCTCCAAAGTATTGCCGAATAAAGTATTAGAATAAAACTTACCCCCAAAAATCCAAACTCTTCTCCAATAACGGAAAGTATAAAATCTGTATGACTTTCAGGTACGAATCCACTCAAATTCATGTATCCATTCATGTATCCTTCCCCTAGCAAACCTCCAGAACCTATAGCTTTTATCGCTTGAGCGGTGTTATAATAATAACTTAGAGAGTAGGTTTGAGGAAAGAGAAACCCTATTATCCTACCTTTTTGGTATTCTTGGAGGTTATAAAAAATTATAGGACTGCCAATCAAAGCTAATCCTAAGGAATACTGCCATAATTTTTCGAACCTTCCTGAAACAAAAACTAGTACAAACCAGGTGAATAGTACTATAATAGAAGTGCTAAAATCCGGTTCTTGGTATATCAACCCTGCAGATAAAAAAATCATTATTGATGCAAAATAAAACTTTTTATTATCATTTTGAGAAAGAACATAACTAAGATATAATAACAATGCCAGCTTAAATATTTCAGATGGTTGGAAACCCACAGGTCCCAGCCTTATCCATCTTTTAGCCCCACTAATTGGTGTGGTGAATAGTACTAAAACCAAGGCAAGAATTACTAAATAAAATAGAATAGGGGTATATTTCTTAATAAACCTTTCTGGAATAAAAATGCTAATGGCAAAAAAAGCGATCCCTAGAATGATCCACATTAATTGTTGATTTTCTATGCCTTCTAAAGGACTGTTGATTACAGCACTCTTAACAGATAAAAATCCAAAAATTGCCAATGAAACGTAAGCGATAACGAGGATAAATTCTATTTTTTTAATACGTTCTTTTCTTTCACCTATTAAATTTGTAATAAAAAAAGAATTCACTGAAAGTATCTCCCTTTACAAATTTTGATAAGAGTTTGCCTTTGATCAACCATATATTATATCATATTGATATATTAAAGTTTTTAAGAGGAGGAAAAGTCTGCTAAAATGATAGGTGATAATTTGATTCTTCTAGATAAAATTGATTCAACGAACAACTATATCAAAAAACACTGGCGTGAACTACCATCAGAAACTGTTGTTTGGGCTTTAGAACAAACAGAAGGTTACGGGAGGAATAACAAAAGGTGGTATTCTCCTTTGGGAGGTTTATGGTTTTCTGTGTTATTCAAGCCCCGTAAAAGGCCTTTGATTCCTTATTTTTACTTGAGAATGTATTCTTTGGTGATTTATAATGTCTTGAAAAAAAAATATAAGTTGGATCCCATCATTAAATGGCCTAACGATATTTTGCTTAATTCTAAAAAGGTGTGCGGAATTTTGGGAGAGAGCGTTTATGAGGATGGTACACCAAGTTGCGTTATAGTGGGAGTAGGAATAAACGTTAACAATGAATTACCTGAAAAAGTTTCCAACAACTCAATTGCTTTAAAAGATGTTATTGGGAAAGAAATTCCTTTGAGGAAACTTTTAAATGAACTAAACCATGTTGCTTATCATAGGTATTATCTAAAATATTTCAAACCTAAAGCAATTTCATCCATTACAAAAATGTGGTTGAATCATTTGAATGTGAAAGTAGGGGATAAGGTCCAAGTATCAGTTGAAAATAATGGAAATATTTACGGCACAGTAAACGAAATTCAGTCAGATTATTTGGAAATAATAGACAATAACGGTGAGATAAGAAAAATAAACTCTGGCGAATTAATTGTGTTATAATCTTTAAGTAAGGGAGCAAATGGTCTTTACTTATGATACAATATATTTGTTGGACTTAGATCCACAAAATAACTCATAATAACTTATAATATTTCTTAGAATGAATTTTTTGGGGGAAGTTTTGGTTTTTAAAAGAATAAGATATAAAGAGAGTAATTTTTTATTTCTATGGGGAGGTATATAATGTCATTAAAAGTCCTTATTTCAGAGGAGGAAATTCAAAAAAAGGTCGAAGATTTGGCTAAGCAAATAGATGATTATTATAAAAATATAACGGATGAAATTGTCGCGGTATGTGTCTTAAAAGGATCCGTCAATTTCTTTAGTGATTTGGTAAAAAAGATACATTTGAACGTTAATTATAATTTTATACAGGTATCTAGTTACTCCGGGGATATAACTACCGGAAAAGTAAAGGTAAAAAGTTGGCTTGACGAGCCTCTTGAAAATAAACATGTTTTAATAGTCGAAGACATCGTGGATACTGGGAATACTTTAAAATATATAGTAAAATATCTGGAGATGCAAAATCCTTCCTCTTTAGAAATTACGTCTATTGTTTTAAAAACAATTCACGAGCATGGAATTCAAGTAAGATTTCCTGGTTTTGAAATAGGAGATAAATTTATAGTGGGGTATGGATTGGATTACAACGAAAAATATAGAAATTTACCTTACATTGGATATATAGAATAAGGAGGCTAATATTACATGGATATTGAACAGTACGTATCAAAAGTGAGAGAAGCAGCTAAGTATATTCAAGAAAAAACCACGAAAAAGCCCAGAATTGCGATCATTTTAGGGTCTGGATTAGGGAAAATTTCGCAAAATTTAGAGGATGTTCTTGCAATCCCTTATTCTGATATTCCTAACTTCCCCCGCTCTACCGCTCCAGGCCATAAAGGCGAATTAATGATAGGGAGTTTAAAGGGTAAGGATACGTTACTTATGAATGGGAGATTTCATTACTACGAAGGGTACACTATGAAAGAGGTTACCTTTCCAATACGTGTAATGCAAGAATTAGGTATTGAAACTCTCATATTGACTAACGCAGCGGGAACACTAAACCCCGATTTTGAAGTGGGTGTACCGTGTATAATTACAGATCACATAAACTTTTTTGGTGACAACCCGTTGATTGGACCAAATTTTGATGATTGGGGTCCTAGATTTCCAGATATGACGGAAGTTTACTCGAAATCTTTGGTGCAAGAAGCTTTTAAATCTGCTAAAAAAATTAATATTAAAGTATATTCTGGAGTATATTTAGGTTTAAGTGGCCCTACATTTGAGACACCTGCTGAAATGGCTATGATGAGAAATTTTGGCGCCGATTTGGTAGGGATGTCTACCGTACCCGAGGCTATTGTTGCAAGACATGCTGGTATGGAGATTTTAGGTATCACCGCTATAACTGATAAAGCTGTTCCTGAGCAATTGAAAGAAGTTAGTGCAGAAGAAGTTTTGAGAATTGCAGAAAAAACAGGCGAAAGTATAGCGGATATTATCATGGACCTAGTAGATATCTTTTAGAAGGTGTTTTTTTGAAGGGCTTTGTTTGGTTGGCAATTTTTATACTTCTGCCAATTTTATACTTTTCTTATTATGAAGTTTACGATTACTTTTTTATGAAACAGAATACTTATTTTGAATACAATTCTAATTCCAACGGAGAATTTGGAATTGAGTTTTATTCTATTAACAAATATCCAATAATGGATTCTAATGAATTGTTAGAAAGTGTGTGGTCTCAACCGAGGACTTTGATAGGCGGCCAAATGATGGTAGAATCGTCTAATTACACTCATGCTATTTCATCTTCTAAAGCGATGGGACTACTTCAATTGAAAAATCCAACTGGGGTTGATTTACACGTTTATAATTTATTTGATCCCTATGACAATCTAAAAGGTGCATTAGAATATCATGGGTATCTTAGACGGCTTTTTAATGATGAAAGGTTGCAGATTATAGCATACCATGATGGGCCTACCGCTGTTATGGCAGGAAAAGTGTCTTCTGCTGGTGAAGCATACTACGAGAAGGTGAAAAGAGCCCAACAAAATTATTCTAACACGAAAATATATTCACCTTATTTTATTGGAGGGGGAGTAGCTTATTTACCGGAAGGCGAAGAAGATAAAATATCTACTGAGTTTAAAGTCGGAGTTGCGTATAGAAAATTTGAGATATACGGAAATGTTGGTTTAGAATTTACTATAGAACAAATCCAAGAATCTGATTTTACAAATATAAAAACAGATTATGGATATAGCTTTTTGTATGTACCTAGAACGAATTTTGGTTTTGGCATTGAAGGTAAAACAATTCCAGAAGATCTAGTTTTGCGGGTGGGTTTACCATGGCAAAACTTTATTCTTAAAGGGCCTGAAAATCCTGAATTAATTTACAAGCACGAATTGACGGATAATTGGACCTCAAAAATATTAATTAATGCTGATACTTTACTGCTCTCCAGTTATTTTTCAATTTATAACCTAGATCTTTTCGTTGGATACGAAGCTTATGAAGCTTCTATAAATCTAGGTTTTAGATTAGCCTTTTAAAAAATGCTTCAGGAAGGGATGTCCCTATGGAAAAGTATATGCAACAAATAAGAGACTGGTGGAAAAATCTAGAAAATAGAAAAAAACGAAACTATATTGTTTTGTTAATTTCTATCGTTGCGTTGATAGTATTCTTTTCAATATTGCTTTCAAGAAAAAATTATGATTTTTTTATTGGAGGTTTAGACCAAGCAAATGCAGGGAATATTGTAACAAGGTTGGAAGAAATGGGTATAGATTACAAAGTAGATGATTATGGTAACATTTACGTTGCGAATCAGAATGTTTCAGAGTTGAGAATGAAATTAGCCAGTGAAGGTTCATTAGGCTACAATCTTCAAGGTTATGAACTTCTTCAAAATCAAGGTTTTGGAGCGACCAGTTACGATAAGCAGGTAAACTATCAAATTGCTTTGGAAGGCGAGTTATCTAGAAGTATAGCTTCTATGGAATCAGTACAAAGTGCTCGTGTTCATTTGGTTATTCCTCCCAGAACTTACTACCAAGTAGGTGAAAGCCCAAAACCTTCTGCATCTGTTTTGCTAGTTTTGAATCCTGGGGCAAGTGTAACTTCAAACCAAATTAAGGGGATTATTAATTTAGTGTCTGGAGCCGTGGCTGGGCTGCAACCTGAGAACATAAAAGTAGTGGACAATTTTTCAAACGATTTGAGCGCCCAGATTGCCTTGGGAGAAGATGTTGGAAGTGCCGATACTAAATTTAAGCTAAAAGCCGAGATCGAAAAATATTACAAAGAAAAAGTAGAAAATGGTTTACAATCAGTCTTTGGTTTAGGAAATGTTGTGGTGGTTCCCGAGATAGAATTAAATTGGCAAAAAATAGAAGAAGAACAAAGAATGGTCGAACCGGTTGTAGATGAAAATGGAATAATTTTAAGTCAACAGACAAAGACTGAACAGAGTAGTTCTTCTCCAAATTCTGGTGGTGTACCTGGTGTTGATTCCAACATCCCCCCGTATACTTATCAAACGCCTACGAGTACGGGAAATTATTACAGCAGCTCAGATGTGATAACCAACTACGATGTTAATGAGATTTATACAAGGACTATCGAAGATAAAAATGGAGAAATTTCCAATAAGAGCATAACCCTTTTTATTGATTTCCAAAACAGTAAAGTAGGAGATAGTCAAGAGTTGAGGTCTCAGATTAAAACAGCTGTTGCCACGGCTATAGGTGCACCTGAAGATAATATATCTTTAGTTGATATACAGTTCAATAGGGATTTGGAAGCGATGAGAGCGGATATTGAATACCAATTACAACTCAGGAGACAAAGAATCACCAATATTGTAATTGCTATAATTGTAATCGCATTCATTATGATGCTCGTCATTCTAATTGCCAGAGCGCGCAGAGTTAGAAAGGCTTCACAACTGGTCGAAGAAAGAAAGCGGCAATTAGAATCAAGAGTTGAAGAAGCCATGAAAGAAAGAGGCGTTGAGGTTGAAGAAGTTTCACCTGAACAAGAGAGATTTAGGGAGATTGTTACTTTAGCAGAAAATAATCCTGATGAGGTCGCAGATATCATTAAATCGTGGCTTAAAACTCGTTAAATGATAAAAGGGGTTGCTTTAAATGGCTGAAAAGAGTAAAGAATTAGATGGCTTAAAAAAATCCGCTATACTATTGGTACTGCTGGGACCGGAAAGGGCAAGTAAAATCTTAAAAAAGTTGGACGAAGAAGAAGTAGAACAGTTAACTTTAGAAATAGCAAATTTGGACAAGATTGATGAAAAAACAAAACAGGCCGTTATGGATGAATTTGGAGAATATATAAAGGCAAAAGATTACATAAACACCGGTGGTGTTGAATATGCAAGAAGTCTTCTGGAAAAAACTTTTGGACCAGAAAAAGCCATAGATATAATAGACAGATTAGTATCGAACTTGCAGGTAAAACCATTCGAATTTTTAAGAAAAGTTGATGTGTCACAGATGGTTAATGTGTTACAAAATGAACATCCACAGACAGTCGCACTTATCTTATGTTATCTTCCACCTCAAGCAGCTTCTCAAGTTATTTCTGAACTACCAGAATCTTTACAACTAGACGTGATAAAAAGAATTTCTACAATGGATTCTGCCAACCCAGATATTGTAAAAGAGATAGAAAGTAGGCTAAAGGATCGTCTTTCAGCCTTCACCGTTCAGACCTTTTCTCAGGTTGGTGGGATAGATATTACTGCAGAAATAATGAATAACATCGATAGGGCTGTCAGTTCTAAAATATTTGAAAAGCTTTCTGAAAGAGATCCAAAACTTTCGGATGAAATTAGAAGAAGAATGTTTGTTTTTGAAGATATTGTCAAGTTGGATGATAGATCGATACAAAGAATACTTCGTGAAGTAGATAGCAAGGATTTAACAATTGCATTAAAAGGCTCTAGCGAAGAAGTTAAAAACACCATCTTTAAAAACATGTCTAAAAGGGCTTCACAGATTATAAAAGAAGAATTAGATTTTATGGGGCCTGTTAGAGTTAGGGATGTAGATGAGGCACAGCAAAGAATCATCAACGTAATCAGAAAACTTGAAGAATCTGGTGAGATTATTATAGCTGGTGGCGGGGCAGGTGAAGAATTGATTGAATAAAAGAATCGTAAATAATAAATTTGTTGTTTTAGATAAAACCTTTGAATTATCCGTAGAAGAAATAGAACAAACACAATATGAAGAAAACAAAAGAGAAAAAGATAAATTAAAAGAGGCTATTGAGTCAGATGCCCAAAAAGAAGCTCAAAAGATAATTGAAAACGCTAAAATTACAAGCCAAAAAATCATTGAAAACGCAGAATTAGAAGCTAAAAAAATAAAAGAAGAGCAAAGTAAATATATTGAAGAGAAGAAAAAGGTTCTCGAAGAAGAACTGAAAAAGGTGCGAGCTCAAATTCAAAGGATTTCAAAAGAGTATGATATTTATATCAAAGAGTTGTCACAGCAGAGTTTAATTTTCAGTGAAAATACTATCAAGGCTGTCTTAGAAAGGTATTTCAAGGATAAGATCGATTTCCCTCAGTGGGTAGAAATTATTTTTCAAAATTTTGAAAAGAAGCTTTCATCAATGAAAAATTCCAAAATTAAACTAAGTCCTTCTTTTAATAAAGAATACGCCGATTTAATAAGAGGTAAGTTTTCTGACTTTTTTTATATAGTTGAAGACCCTTCTTTAAAAGATAATCAAATATTTTTGGAAACAGATCAAGGAATTTTCGACTTAACTCCTCAAACATTTTTGGAAGATATTTTGAATATGTTGGAGGAAGCTATAAATGCAAATAAATGATTTTTCTTCATCTTTAGCTTATTTTACTGATAAATTAAAAAACAGACCTTTATTTGAGCTTGAAGGAAAAATTAGTAGGATAATAGGCGTGACTATTGAATCAATTGGTCCCAGTGTGGCTTTAGGGGATCTGTGTAGAATAAAATTGAAAGATGGTTCTAAGATTTTCGCAGAAACCGTAGGCTTTTCCGATAATAAAGTGCTGTTGATGCCACTAGAGGATGTAAGCGGAATCTATGTAGGAGCACCGGTAGAAAGAGTAGATAGTAAAATCAACGTGAAAATCAGCTCAGAACTCTTAGGACATGTATTGGATGGTTTAGGAAGATCAATGGATGGTTCAAAAGTAAAGAGCTACGAAAGTAAAAGTATATATAGCCCCGCGCCTAACCCTCTTTTAAGAAACAGGATTAAAGAACCTTTATCTGTAGGAGTAAGGGCAATTGATGCTTTTTTAACGCTTGGTAAAGGTCAAAGAATTGGAATAATGGCAGGTAGCGGTGTAGGAAAAAGTACCTTACTGGGAATGATAGCTAGGAATACCGAAGCAGATATTAACGTTATTGGGTTGATAGGAGAAAGAGGAAGAGAAGTTAAAGATTTTATTGAAAAAGATCTTGGGGAGGAGGGACTGAAAAAATCTGTTTTGATAGTTTCAACTTCAGACTCACCTGCCCTTCTAAGAGTAAAAGCTCTTTACACAGCCACCACTATCGCAGAGTATTTTAGAGATTTAGGTTACAATGTTTTAATGATGGTCGATTCAATCACTAGATGGGCTATGGCTCAAAGAGAGATCGGGCTTTCCATAGGTGAACCTCCAACCACCAGAGGATACACTCCAAGCGTCTTTGCTAATATGCCGAAAATTTTAGAAAGAGCTGGTAACTCACAAAAAGGAAGTATGACAGCTATCTACACCGTACTGGTTGAAGCCGATGATATGAACGATCCAATTGGTGACGCTGTAAGAAGTATAGTTGATGGGCATATTGTTCTTTCAAGAAGCCTCGCAGATTCTTCGCATTATCCCCCAATAGATATACTTTCCAGTGTAAGTAGGTTGATGAAAGAAGTAGTAGATGAAAAACACCTTAAAGCAGCAATGTTTATTAGAGATATTTACGCAAGTTATATAAATTCTAAAGATTTGATCGAAGTTGGAGCGTATAAGAAGGGGAGTAATAAAAAAGTAGATATCGCTTTGGAAGAAATAGAAAATATAAATAATTTTTTAACACAGAGAATAGAAGAAAAAGCCCCTTTCGAACAAACGTTTAAAAAGTTAGTCGAAATATACCAAAAGTACAACTAGATTTAACTAAACAGCGGGAGGCAGAAAATATTGTTAAAAGCTGAATACGCCATCATCTTTTATGTTTTATTGATCGTTTTTTCCTTGCTTTTAGTCAGAATGTTATCAAAAAAATATTTAAAACCTGTTAAGTACAGGAAAGTTAAAGAAAGTATTTCAGCCTATATGTATTTATTACCTTCTTTTGTGGTTCTAGGGATATTTGTTTTTTGGCCTATTTTTTATTCCTTTTATCTTAGTTTTTTTAAGTGGGATTTCCAAAACCAAGATAATCCGCTATTCATTGGGTTTCAGAATTATATAGAATTATTTAAGTTAAATCAACCGGTGAATATAACATTCAACGAAGCGTTCTTCAATACCCTTCTAATCTTTATGACCGTTATTTTTATCATTCATTTAATCTTTGATCTCAAAAAGATAAAGACCCCCCGGCAAAAATATTTAATTATTTCTATGATTATATTAGGGATACTTTCTTTGTTAACTATTAATTCAATACAGTATCTTAATGTAGTAAGTGCTTTAGTTCTTGTTGTTGTTTACACTATTTTATTATCTTTGCACTTTGTTGATCAAATGTCCAACAAAATTTTTCTTCGGATAATTGTGTTCATTGGATTATGGATAGCGTTTTATTCGTTGGGAGTGCCTGAAATTATTAGGTTTTTGAGCTTGGCAAAGGAACAGTCGTTATTCATAAAAGCGATATGGAATACGACTTATTATGTTCTTCTTTCAACACCTATTACTATTCTGTTTGCTTTGTTAATAGCCTTATTGTTGAATAGAAAATTATATGGCAAGACTTTCTTTAGAACGGTTTATTTTATTCCCTTTGTTACAAGTGTTGTGGCAATTTCGCTAGTGTGGCAGTGGATATTCAATGACAATGGTTTATTAAATTATATTTTAACTCAAATAGGTTTTTCAAAGATTCCATGGCTTAAAGATCAGAAGTTTACGATTCCTACCGTCGCCATAATCTCTATTTGGAAGATGGTAGGATATTACGCAATAATCTTTTTGGCAGGTTTGCAAAATATCGATAAAACTTACTACGAAGCTGCTGAAGTTGATGGAGCCACACCTTTTCAAAAATTTAAGTTTATCACCTTGCCTTTATTATCACCCACAACTTATTTTATAATCATAGTTGCTATGATCGGGGCATTTAAAGTCTTCGATGAGATTTTCATACTCTATGTAGGTATGCCTGGTCCTTACAACAACAGTGGGATGACAATGGTTTACTATGTGTATGATATGTTCTACGTTCAACAAAGGATGGGAAGAGCTAGTGCTGCTGCTTACGTACTTTTTGGGATTATTCTATTGTTTACAATCCTTCAGATGAGAAGTAGCAGAAATAGAATACATTACGAATCCTAAAGGAGGAAATTATACTTGAATTATTCAAAGTTTGTTAAAACACTTTGGACTTTGATAGTTTATTTACTGTTGGCGGGTGGCGCCATTGTTATGCTCTTGCCTTTTGCGTGGATGATAATGACCTCTTTGAAATCAAGTAGTGAAATCAACATGTGGCCTCCAACATGGACCACTAAAAACTTTCAGAGTGAATGGGATTTAAATTTAAAATTGGCTCCATCAAAGCCTTCTCCAAGGACAGGTTTAAGTTTAGCTGAATTTAGAACTTTATCATCCCAAGAAAGTTATAACCCTTACAAAATGGTCTATGAAATAGATGGGGACTTTGTAAGGAGGGGAAGGGCAGAACTATCTTTTAACGAGATAGATTATACAGAGCAAGCAAGTGTTGACTATATGATGTCTGATATCTATGATTATATTTTAAATATTGAATTAAGAGAAGATTTATCAAGCTTATTTGCTGTAGAAGATTATTCCCTTGAATCTTTTGAAAATATTTATTTTACCCTTTTTTCCGAAGAAGATGGTTATTTTAAACAGACAACTATGATCAGAAGGATACAACAAAGTATAAGCAAAGTTCAGAATTTTATAGATATAACCCTCGAAAGGAATATCAACATCTTACCGTATTTTAGAACTAACCCAAATATGACAGAAAGCCAAATAGAAAGTATTACAAGAAGTAAAGAAATATTTTCTGATTATTTGGAAACCATAAAATTGAAAGCCGACGAATTGAATTCAAAATTGTCCTCTTATCCAGCAGAATTGCGAATAATAAGTCAAAGTGAGGTTGAAGAATTAATCAATTTACTTGCCGATTTTTTATCTGATATTCAAACTTTTGAAGATGAAATTCTATCCAACACCAATACTTTGATTCAAAGAAATATTTATGAACCCGTTATGAAAGATATCAATACTTTAACTTTCTTTATGTATTTTAACGAAAAATATGTCGAGGAACAAAATATTAAGTTTGAAGATGTGGGCATAATATTCGACGTTCCTACGAACGAAACAAAGTATCAAAATATCATGGAAGGTATCCAGCAAGCAGCTTATCCTGAGTCATTTAAACAAATTGTGATTTCTTTGGCTGACGAGAAAAATATTGATAATTTGAATCAAGAGGTCGTTTCATATCTTGAGAACGATTTCGTAAATGATGTGAGTAATTTATTATTAGAAGACCCTAGAAACCTCTCAATATACACAAACATTATTAGAACGTTATCACAGAACCAAGCTAATCTTGAGCAAGCTAAGACTGTACTCTCAGAATCTGATTATAACTTTTTAGTAGAAAACACTCAAGGAAAGGAAGAAGAATTTGAGAGGATATTGGAAAAAAGGAAAGAATATGATAAAATATTAAAAGATTTCGATGGATTTTTTCTTGATACGATCTCCAAAGCAACTATTGTAAGCGCACCGCCGTTTGTTGATAAGATTTTGTACAAAAACAATTCAAATATAGAATTATACACAGTTAATGTGCCATCGATCTGGTTGCTTGATGATGTACCTTCTGGAAAAGTTGAATATGCTTTTAATCAGGTATTAGGTAATATATTTCAAAATTATGTGGACGCCTGGAACGGTGCTCCCTTTTCTAGATATTACATAAATACGGTTTTCGTTTCTCTGGTTACCACTGTTTTAGAAATAATATTTGCCTCGATGGCAGCATTTGCTTTTTCGAAACTTAATTTTTGGGGAAAAGATTTCATTTTTATTACTTTTTTAGCGACTATGATGATACCAGGAGAGGTTTTATTAGTACCAAATTATATAACTATTAGTAAATTTTCTTGGATAGACAGTTATTATGCTCTGATTGTTCCGTGGGTAATTAGTGTTTTTGCTATATTTTTGATCAGACAACAGTTTATGACTGTGCCCAACGAGTTATGGGATGCGGCTAAGATAGATGGATCTACAAGTTGGCGATTTTTATGGACGGTAATGGTTCCTCTTAGTAGACCAGCAATCTTAACAGGTGCGCTTTTAAAGTTTGTGGGGAGTTGGAACGCCTTTTTATGGGTTTTGATCGTCACTAAAAGTCCAGAAATGAGAACACTCTCAGTGGGATTACAAAATTTTAGAACCGATGCAGGAGAGATCTACAACCTTTTAATGGCAGCATCAACTTTTACTATGATACCTATAGTAATATTGTTTATATTCTTGCAAAGATATTTCATAGAAGGTATCGCAAGAACCGGTTTGAAAGGATAACATAAGGTTCGCTTGGGAAGTGAGAGCAATTCCATTTATTGAGTTAGATAGCAGTAAAAATAAGAAAAAGCAAGTGCTAGATCATAAAAAACCAAATATTTCTAACATTTTGCGACTTTTATTATTAAGCGCCTTAATATTTATATTGGGATTCGTCTCTTTCCAAATATATAGACAAATAGATTTATATTACAATTTAAAAGAACAGTACAATGAAATCGAAAAAAGAAAAAAAGAGCTAAACGATGAAATCTTGAAGAGAAACCAAATCCTTTTGGACTTAGAAAACAGATTATCTGAAAAAGGAGTTATAATTGATGGTGAAGAATATCACCAAATGGATCTTTACAACTTCCCATAAGCCAAATAAAAAACAAGTAGAAAAAGCGTTGCAATTAGCCAACAAATACGGTGGTGTTTATTTAGAAAGAAATAAGCTAAGAATCAACGAAGAAAATTTTTATTTTGTAATAGATAAGGAACTATCGCTAAACTTTCAATGGGAGGATGGAAAATTATTTTTCCATCCTTCTGTTTCCAAAATAAGATTAAACAATTATCTAAAGAATGGAATTGATCATTTAATAAACGCAGTATCTCCGCAGAGAAACGATACTATACTTGATTTAACCCTTGGGCTTGGAAGTGATGCCTTATTACTGTCATATTTTTGTGAAAAAGTAGTGGGATTAGAGGCGTCTTTTCCAATATATGCGGTTGTGGCAGAAAATATAACTAGCTACGATTATAAAGAAAATTGGATGAAAGAAGCTTCCAAAAAGATCGTAGTTATAAATTCAGATTATAAATTTTTTTTAGACGAGCAAAAAGAAGAAAGTTACGATGTTGTATATTGTGATCCTATGTTCGAGAATCCTCAATACAAATCAAGTTCGATCAATCCTATAAGGAAGTTTGCTCGATACGATAAGATAACTCGAGAAGATTTAGAAAAGATGATTAAAATTGCTAAGAAAAAAGTAGTAATCAAAGCACGATCTAACGACAGTGTGTGGGATTTATATAACTTCGATAAAAAAATTGGAAGTAAAAAAAGTGGGGTTTTTTTTGGAGTGATTGAAAAGTGAACAAAGTTTTAGTTATAGCAGGTCCGACGGCTGTTGGGAAAACAGACATATCCATTGAGATAGCCAAAAGAATTAACGGTGAGATAATTTGTATGGATTCGAGGCAAATTTATAGCCATCTTATAATTGGTACCGCTATGCCTGATGAAGAAACCCAAAAAAATATTCCACATCACTTGTTTGGTTCAATAGATCCAAGTACCCATTTTACAGCTTTTGATTATAAAAAATTGGCAGAAAAAAAGATCGTTGAAGTATTAAATAGAGGAAATACTCCAGTTTTAGTTGGAGGGACGGGATTATATCTTGATGCTTTGAGGAAAGGCTTTTTGAACGTAAAATCTGACTACGGTTTAAGAACTTATTTAAGAAAATTAGAAGCAAATAATCCTGGTGTTTTGAGAAAGATTTTGGTAGATTTGGATCCACAAAGAGCTACACAGATACATCCAAACGATTTAAAAAGGATCATTAGAGCTATAGAGATTTATATTTTAACAGGAATCAAAATGGGGGATATAGTAAAAGAAAATAGGCAAAGCGATAATACTTTCGATTATCGTATATTCATACTAGATAGAGAAAGGCAAGAATTGCATGAAAGGATTAACAAAAGAGTCCATCAAATGATAGATGAAGGTTTGATAGATGAGGTACAGAATCTCTTGTCTTCAGGGTATTCTACAACTCTTAACGCTTTAAACACCATAGGTTATAAAGAAGTGATACAATATCTATATGGGAAAATTGATTTTAATGAAATGGTTCACCAGATAAAAGTTAACACTCGTAACTATGCCAGAAGGCAGATTATATACTTTCGTAAGATAGAATGTGCAAAGTGGATCAATTTGAGTCAAACTGGTCAAGAAGATGTAGTAGATAAAATATTAAGATTCTGGTTTTGAGCGGGTTGCAGGGCGATATTTAATTTCTTGTACGAGGGGTGATAACATGGCAGAAAAGTTTAATTTACAAGATCGATTTTTGAATATTCTAAGGATTAACAAGATAGAAGTAAAAATCTTTTTAGAAGGGGGATTCCAAACAAGCGGAATGGTAAGGTCTTTTGATGATTATACTGTTTTATTGGAAAAAAACGGTGAGCAATCACTGGTTTATAAACATGCCATAAAAATGATGGTGCCTTCAAAATATGTAAAACTTTTCCAAGAACAGCCGTCTAAAGATGAGTAGGATGAGTAGAAAGAGAAAAATAAAAACTGCCCCCTTGAAAGAAGGGGTAGTTTTCTAGTATTTTTTACTAAATAATGATATGAAAACGTTGGAGGGAATTAATTTGAAAAAAACTCTTTTTATTTTTTTGTATATTCTAATATTTTCTGTTTTTTCCATTTCTCAGCTATTTCAGCCACCAATAAAAAACTCATACATAACAGCTTCCTTTGGTGAATACAGAGATACTGGAGTGGATCCGCATTTTCATTTAGGGGTAGATTTTTCTACTTTTAACAGAAAAGGAGAGACTGTTTACGCTGCAGCTGAAGGTTCTCTTTATAAGATTTGGTTAAATGATCCTCTCTATGGCAATGCAATATTTTTATACCATGAAGATTCTGATTTAATTAGTGGATATGCACATTTAAGTGTTTTCTCTGATAAAATAATTAAATATTCTCAATTAGTTCAAAACGAATTTGGAAACCAAAAGATAGAAATTATTTTTCCCAAGGGTGAAATTCCAATAAACCTAAATGAGATTATAGCCTATTCAGGAGATACAGGAGAAGCTATTGCTCCACATTTACATTTTGAGGTTTTAAAGGAAAACGGAGATGAATTCGTCAATTACGATCCCCTTGAGTTTTTAGAATATCACGAACAAAGGGATAAATCTTTGGAATTAATGAACATCAGATCCAATAATAAATATTTTGAGGTTACAGAAAATGGAGAAACCGTTGTAGAATACACAGGTAACTATCCCCGGATAGACATTAGAGTAAGAGAAAAATTAGGAAATAACTCCACTATTCTTCCAAAAAAGGTTTCTATGTATATCAACGGTATTTTAACTTACAAGTTAGATTTTAGCCAGATCAAAGATTCGGAAATATACAAAGCTGATGTTGTATTTGGATATGGTTCTACATCTTCCATATACTGGTTAAAAATGTACTCTGACGAATATTTATCTCCAATAGTTATCAATGACTTTTCTGCATTTTCATATGGAACATCTACGACTTTAAATGGAGAAATCGTTTTAGAGGACATATGGGGTAATGAAAAAGTTTATAAATTGAAATTCATAAAGCCATAGGAAATGTTAATTCTATTTGTAAAATTTAACAATGTATGAGCTTTATTCACTTGAGAAATTTGATTTTTTTGATATAATATAGCTCGTGGAATTCTAAAGATAATTTGAATTGGGTGGTTGCAGGGCGAAGACCCCGTAGCAAGGTTAGGAACCGAAGGCAATGAAAAATTCGAAGAAATCAAGGAGGATTGAATGTGAAAAAAATGCTCTTTACCAGTGAAAGTGTAACTGAAGGTCACCCAGATAAAATCTGTGATCAAATTTCTGATACTATACTTGATGCTATATTGGAAAAAGAACCCGAAGAAAATAAGATAAACGCTCGATGTGCTGTAGAAACTTTGGTGACAAGGGGACTAGTTGTAGTAACAGGTGAAGTTAGAACCTCAGCATATATAGATGTTCCGACGCTTGTCAGGAATACCATTTTAGATATAGGTTATAACAGAGCTAAATTTGGATTTGATGGTGAAACATGCGCAGTAATTACTTCTATTGAAGAGCAATCACCTGATATAGCCCTGGGGGTTGACAAATCGTTCGAAGTTAAATCAAAACAAGAAGAAGATCCTTTTGAAAAGATCGGAGCAGGAGATCAGGGTATTATGTTTGGATATGCTACAAACGAAACGGATGCTTATATGCCTTTACCTATTCTCTTAGCTCACAGACTTGCAAAAAGATTGGCTGATGTTCGAAAATCGAATACTTTGGATTTTTTAAGGCCTGATGGTAAAACCCAAGTAACGGTAGAATACGATGAAAATAATAACCCAGTGGGTGTTGAAACTGTTCTTATTTCTGCTCAGCATTCGCCTGATATAAAAAGGCAAGAGTTAGAAGAAGCAATAAAAGAGCATGTAATAATCCCAGTGATACCCGAAAATCTTTTTACAAAAAACACAAAAATTCTTATCAATCCTACAGGAAGATTTGTTATTGGAGGTCCTCAAGCTGATACAGGTCTCACTGGAAGGAAGATAATCGTTGATACATATGGTGGTTGGGCACCACACGGTGGGGGAGCCTTTTCAGGAAAAGATCCTACCAAAGTAGATAGATCCGCTACTTATATGGCAAGATACGTAGCCAAAAATTTGGTAGCAAGTGGTGCTGCAGATGAAGTTTTAATTCAACTGTCTTACGCCATTGGTGTTGCACAACCCGTTTCAATAAATATTGACACAAAAGGTACTGCAAAAGTGGATGAAGAAAAGATATATAAAGTTGTGAAAGATATTTTTGATTTTAGACCTGCCGCTATAATTAGTAACTTAAATCTTTTACAACCTATTTACCAAAAGACTGCGGCTTACGGACATTTCGGAAGAAAAGATGTAGAATTTCCCTGGGAGAGATTGGATAAAGTTAAAGAATTGAAAGCAGCATTAGGATTGTAGTTCACTAAAGTCAAACGATTTTGATTTTAAAAGGGTCACAGGGCGCATAAAAAATAAAAGTTAAGGAGGTATTTAAAAAATTGCCAAATAAAAAATCTGCAGAAAAAAGGGTTAGACAATCAGAACAAAGAAGACAAAAAAATCGTGGATATCAAAAGAGGATTAAGGAAATTTCTAAGGAAATAGACAAGAAAATACAAGAAAATGCCGAAAGAGATGAATTGATGCAGTTATTAAGCAAATCTTTTAAAATTATTGACACTGCGAAATCACATGGTGCTGTACATAAAAATTACGCAGCAAGGAAAAAATCAAAATTACATTTAAAGGTTAAAAAATATTTAGGAGAAATGGCACCAGAAAGTACAGTAGCAAACGATTGATCTATAAATTTTATAATCAAAATGATTATAACCCCCTTTTTTGGGAGGTATTGAAATTTGAATTCTTATTCTTTCTTACAAAGGTATCAAATAAATACAAAAGATATAAAAAGTTATCCTATCGAATGGAATGAGATTTTTGGAAACAGCAATAAGTTAATTGTTGAAATTGGATTCGGTGGTGGAGAGTTTTTAGTAAATTTAGCTAAAGAGAATAATAACTATAATTATATTGGAATAGAAACATCCCTAACATCCTGTCGTAAAATAAAAAACAAAATCTTTCAAAATGATTTAAATAACATACAAATAATCCTTGAAGATGCAAAATTCGCCCTTAGGGAATTTTTTTGTGATAACTCGATTAATAAACTAATAGTTAATTTTCCATGCCCATGGCCAAAAGCAAAACATGCAAAAAACCGTCTTTTTGACGAAAAATTTATAGACACATTATCGTCGGTATTAGAAGTAGATGGTGAATTAACTTTAACAACCGACGATTTTGTCTATGCTTCTGATGTTGAAGAAAAATTCACAAGCAACGGATGTTTTGAAGTAAAAAATATTGTAGAAGTTAAGCAATTACCATTCAAAACTAGATATGAAAAAAAATGGGAAAATGAAGGAAGAAAAAAATATTTATTAATAGCACGAAAAAAATTCAAAAAAAGCATAAAAAGATTGTTAGAAGGAGAATTAGATTTGCCTCATGAGAAAATTAAGAAAGTTGATTTTGATAAATTACCATCTCTGATTGGATTAAAAAAATCCAGCGGTAACATGGCTATAGTTATAAAAGATGTATACACTAAAATAGATGGTTCGGAATATTTAGTGAAGGTTTTTTCTGAAGACGAAGGGTATATTCAAAGTTATTTTGTAAATGTCATCAGAATGAGAGAAGGATGGTTAGTAAAACTAGACGATATAGCAAAAGCTTACAGAACTCCTTCTGTTAAAGAAGCCGTGAACACAATCGCCAAGGAGCTAGAAAATTAATGCCTCATATAACGGTTTTGGGAGCTGGTAGTTGGGGAACCGCTATAGCAAAGCATTTAGTTGATAATAATCAAAAAGTAACAATTTGGGATAGAGACAAAAAACTTTTACAAGAAATAAAAAAAGGAAAAAATCCTCGATATTTATCTACCCTAAAACTCCCTGCCAAAGAGATAAATGTTGAATGGGATATAAATGAAAGTTTAACGAACGCACAAATTGTAATTATAGCCATCCCTGTTCAACATATATCAGAAGTATTAAGACAAATTCACAAAACCTCTCTTACAAACAAAGATATCGTTTTTGTCAACCTATCAAAAGGTGTGGAAATTGAAAGCCAAAAGATACCAAGTAAAATTTTTGAGGAGTACCTATCAGGGTTTAAGTACTGTACCCTTAGTGGTCCAAGTCATGCGGAAGAAGTAGCTGAAAAAGTACCTACATCAGTTGTAATTGCTGGTATAGATGATCAGGTCAACAAATACATACAGGAAATTTTTAGTAATGAAACTTTTAGGGTGTATACTAACAATGACTTAATAGGAGTAGAAATCAGTGGGGCCATAAAAAATATATACGCAATAGGTGCGGGTATAATAGATGGATTTGGAAAATGGGATAACACTAAAGCCGCTCTAATTACCCGATCGTTGGTTGAAATTATTAGGTATGGAACGTTTTATGGAGGAAAGAAAGAAACGTTTATGGGCTTAGCGGGAATTGGAGATCTTGTTGTTACGTGCACTAGCTCACATAGCAGGAATCGGTACGTTGGAGAAATGCTTTCAAAAGGTATGAGTCTAAAAACAATATTGGAACAGATGGTTATGGTAGCGGAAGGCGTTTACACGGCTAAAGCTGTGTATAAGGATGCAAATGAAAAAGAAATTGAAATGCCCATAGCTTCCAAAATCTATCAAGTTTTATACGAAGGTGTAGATCCAAAAACGGCTATTAACGAATTAATGGCAAGGGATTTGAAATCCGAATTTTTTAATTGAAAGCTATTATGGTATAATTAAATAAGAAAGTTAAATTTTAAGGAGGCATTCGAATGCAAGTTTCTTTGGATCAGCTTTTACAAGCATTAATGATACGTTTGGAAAGTTTAGAAATTTCTTTAGAAGATTTAAAATTTAGAACAAATGTGGCTTTGAGGTTAATCAAGAAAAATGACCTGTTGGATGAAGACAAGGTCAAAGAATCTGTAAAAGAAGAATTAAGTGCTTTAAATGAACTAAGTGAAGATAAGATGGATTTGAGCGATGAAAGAATTGAAGAGATCTCAAAGGGAATAATACAATGGATCGATAATGACTTAGATAGTTTAAGGAAAAGAATGGCAGATTACCAGGAAAAAATGAAACAGCTACTTGAGGAAGAGGAAGCTGCAGGTAATATCAGTATAGCTCCCCCAGAACTGTTGAACCAACTAGAAAGAGCAGGCATTGCAAAAAATCAAAAAGAAAAAGGTAAAAATAGAGGAAATATAATCATGCCGTAAGGTTTGATTTTAAAAAAATAAGAGCCGGTATCAGTTCACCGGCTTTTGTTTTTATATACCCGCTTCGAGGGGCATATTTCATTCAAAAAACATTCCATGCACTTTGGAGAAATTGGCTTACAAATCTTCTGACCAAAATTTACCATTGAACCATTCAGAGGTCCCCATAATTCAGGCGGAATAATTCTTCTCAATTGGACTTCAGTTTCTTCAGGTGTTTTTGTTTTCACCCAACCGAGTCTATTGGAAATTCTATGTACGTGCGTGTCAACTGCAAGTGCTTCTTTACCAAAAGACACGTACAAAACTATATTGGCAGTTTTTCTTCCCACTCCTGGAAGCTTAATCAACTCTTCTAATTCATCAGGTACTTCCCCATTATACTTTTCAATTAAAATTTTAGAAATATTAATAATCCTTTCTGATTTCTGTTTGTACATACCTGCTGGCTTGATTAGATCGTATAGGTCCTGAGGATTTAATTTAGAAATCTCAAAAACATTTTTGTAATGAGAAAAAAGTGATTTAGAAGCTTTTTCAGTATTTTCATCTTTTGTTCTTTGAGAAAGCACCGTTTCAATCAAAACCTTAAAAGGATCTGTTTCAGAATTGCTACGTGGAAACATATTTATGATCTGTTCCGCTTCTTTTTTTATATCTCTCTTCATCTCTTCTCCTTTTATCATAAAGTTTTTGGAACCTTTTTAATAAGCTTGAAAGCTTGGTTCTTGTTAGCTTTAGCGCCCCTTCGCCCCGCTCCCCACCCGTTTTGCTGATTTGTGCAAAAAATCTTTATTAAGTTTGCCGCAGTGTGCAAACGATGTTTTTTGTAGCTTTGTGCAAAATGGTTCTATATAATGCCTTAGAAACAATTTCCATATTCTCATTTACCCAGCATTTTGCAGGCTTATGCAAAACGCGTTGTTCATAATGCCTTTGAAATAATTTCCAAATTCTCATTTGCGAAGCAAATGATGCACGGGGATCTTAAGGGGTTTACCTTTTGCTGATTTGTGCAAAAATCTTTTTTAAAATGAACATTGGTTTTGGGGGTTTGGGTTTGGTGGTCTCCCAAACCATGCTTTTTAATTACTTCTTTACATTTAAAAGGGTTCGGGGGTTTGGGGGCTTGCCCCCAATGTGTAATGATAGCACCAAAATATTAAAATTAGTAAATTGTGAAAATAAGAAAAAAATTGTGGTAAAATATAATGATTTAGTTTAGCTAAAACATTTAGGAGTGACAACATTGAAGTCATGTATAATTGCGACGGGTAATGAATTAACAGAAGGTATAATATTGGATAAAAACTCAAAATACCTTGCTGAAAAGCTCAAATATATTGGATATGATACTTTAAAAATAACGAATGTAAAAGATGATTTATCTTTGATAAAATTATCCATTGAAGAATCGTTAGAGATGTGTGATATAATATTTCTAACAGGTGGTTTGGGGCCAACACACGACGATTTGACAGTTCAAGCTGTTTCTGAAAGTTGTAATATAGATATTGTATTTAATGAAGAATTATTTGAGAAAATAAAAAAGTATTATTACAACAAAACCGCGAAATACCTAAGTATCCTAAAAAAACAAAGCTACATTTTAAAAAATGCTGAGATACTACAAAATCCTGTAGGAAGTGCACCAGGACAAAAAGTTCAGGTGAAAGGTAAAACTATTTATTTACTGCCAGGACCTTATAACGAGATGAAAGCAATTTTTGATACGTATATATACAATGAATTAAAAAGTAATATGAAAAACGACAATGTAGAATACTCCCTTTATTTTTATGGCTTAACAGAAGCTGAGTTAATGCAAGAAGTTTCAGTCATTCTGAAAAATTTTGATTACTCTACAAAAATAGAAGAATACATCGGCCCCAGTTTAAGGATTAGAATGCAAAAAAATGATGATTTTGAGCCCATATTAGAAAAGATAATGTCTCAATTTAGTAAGTATTTTATTGGTTTTAAAAGTTTAGAAATTACTTTATTTGAAGCATTAATGGAGTCTTCAAAAACACTTTCTTTTGCGGAGTCATGTACCGGAGGGATGCTTTCAGATACATTGGTATCTATTCCAGGTGTTTCTAATGTGTTCAAAGGTTCAGTTGTGACCTATTCTAATGAATCAAAAGTAAGATTATTGGACGTCAAAAAAGAAACCATAGAAAAATTTGGAGCTGTTAGCGAGGAAACCGTCAAAGAAATGGCATATGGTTTGAAGAAAATCATGGAAAGTGATATTTGTGTATCCGTTAGTGGTATAGCAGGGCCAAGTTCGGGGAGTGAAGAAAAACCGGTTGGAATGGTTTGGTTTGGTTTTCTCACTAATGAAGATTTTGGTGCCTTAAAAAAGGTTTTTACAGGGGATAGGGATGAAATTCGAAAAAGAGCCACTTATTTTGCTTTTTGGAATATTTTAAATTTGGTTCGGAATCAAAATCCCTTTAAAAGGGTGTAGAATAGTTAGAAATAGGAGGGGATAGAATTGTCGAATTATGATGTATATTTAAATGTTTTTTTAGAGGAATCTAAAGAAAATATTCAAGAGCTTAATGACCTTCTACTTGAACTTGAAAAAGATAAAAGTAACCTAGAAATAATAAACAATATTTTCAGAGTGATTCACACCTTAAAAGGTATGGCAGGAACTATGGAGTTTGATACGTTGGCTAAATTTTCCCACAAATTGGAAAATGTATTAGATTCATTAAGAAATAAAAAGATTGATTTAACCAACGACCTGATGGATTTTTTATTTAAAGCCTCGGACGCATTAGAAGAGAGTATTACAGATATAGAACAAGGTGGAAATGGGAGTATAGAAAAACTGGAAAAACTTTTAGATAAAATTAACTCTTATGTGGAATCAACTGATTCCTCTAAATCGTCCAAGTACAAAACGACTGAACACGAAGAAAATCAAGTCAAACAAAATAATGAAATATACTCTAAAATGAGCGAAGAAACTAAGGAACTTTTAGAGAATGTTTTTAAAAGAGCCAAAGAAAATAATCTCAACTTTTTTATTTTAAAAGTTATTTTAGAGGATGGTGTTCAGTTAAAGCAGGCAAGAGCTTACGCAATACATCATAAATTAGAAGATAATGGCTGTGAGATAGTTTATACTTATCCCAGTGTAGAAGAGATAGAAAAAGAAAATTTTGATAAAGAATTAATTTTTGGGATTGTTACCTCCAAAAGCATTGGAGAAATAGCAGAACTTGTTAATAAAGTTGCCGAAGTAGAATCGGTTTATGTGGATGAATTTTCAGCGAATAATCTTTTTGGATCAGAAGAAGAGAGTAAAGATGAGGAAGAAGGGTCAAAACAAGAGGGTCTAGAGAATAACAAAAAAGAAGTTAAGCTTTCAAGAAGTATAAGAGTAGATATAAATAAATTGGATGATTTGATGAATTTAATGGCAGAGCTCGTCATAGCTAGAAGTAGAATTATTGAAACTTTAAGTAAGTACGATGTAAAAGAAGTAGACGAAAGTTTAACTCAACTTTCAAGAATAACCTTAGATCTTCAGAATGTTGTTATGAAAATTAGAATGGTTCCAGTTGCTTTTGTGTTCAATAGATTTCCAAGGCTTGTACGAGATCTTGCAAAAGAATTGGGGAAAAAAGTGAACTTTGTGATTCAAGGAGAAGAAACAGAATTAGATAGAACCGTGGTTGACGAGATAGGTGAGCCCTTGGTTCATCTATTAAGGAACTCTCTTGATCATGGTATAGAAGGTCCTCACGAGCGTTTGGCTAAAGGGAAACCCGAAACAGGCACTTTGAAGTTATCAGCTCGGCATGAAGGTAACGGAGTTATCATAGAAGTGGAAGATGATGGGAAAGGGTTTGATGTAAATGAAATACTCCGGACAGCTATAAATAAGGGATTGATTAGTTCATCAGAAGCATCAAAATTAAGCGAAGAGGAGATATACAATTTTGTCTTTTTACCTGGTTTTTCTACTAAAACAGTTTCTACGGAATTATCAGGTAGAGGCGTTGGAATGGATGTAGTTAAAAGTACTATAGAGAGTTTAAAGGGTACTATTTCTCTGGAAACAAAAAAAGGAAAAGGTACAAAGATAAGTATAAGGTTACCTCTTACCTTAGCAATTATCGAAGCTCTTCTCATAACTGTAAATGAGCAAGTATATGCTATACCTATTGCCAATATTGACACCACTCAAAGATTGAGTGATGGTGAGTTAAAAATTGTCCAAGGCCAAGAAGTTTTCCTTTTGCGAGGGGAAGTAATGCCTGTAGTACGTTTAAGAAAGTTATTTGGTTATGAAAAGAAAAAAGATTCTTCTAGCGAGTATATTATTATTGTCAAATTGGGGAACAAAAAGTATGGTGTTGTTGTAGATAGATTATTAGGTCAAGACGATATAGTTATCAAATCATTAGGATCTCTGCTGAAAGATGTTAAAGAATTTAGCGGAGGAGCAATTTTAGGAGACGGAAGAATTGCTCTAATATTAGATGTGGCTTCGCTAATATAACAAATTTAATAGACATTATTGTGGGGCGGGCTGCGGGGCGAAGG
>NZ_AZRJ01000054.1:0-80658 GCF_002895495.1 Petrotoga sp. HWHPT.55.6.3
AGAACCTGTTGTATCCAAAACGTACAATGAAAGCATAAATTGAACAATGTTGCTTGCTGCCATAGTAAAAGCACTGCTAAACCAATAGAGCATATAATTCCTGTTGTGAAATAATTCTTTCAACTTTTAGACCTCCTAAAAAGTGAGTGTATAAGCAATTGAGTAACTTCTTATATCCCATCGGATCTTAAAAAGAGACTTATCTTTTTAGAAAGGTCTATTTTTTACAAACCGAAGGGATAGCCGACTTTCGAATATTTGATATTAGTACACATAATATATTAATATTCATCATAGAACCACCCCTTTTTCGGTTTTTATTCAAACTTAGGTATATTATACCGCATTTTTCCTTACGAGCTTATTTCAGATGTTATTTTCTCTATAGTTTTTTAGCAATTTTTTTCAACACAAAAAACTCACATTTTATACTCTTTGCAATTGACTCTGCCCAATACACATTTTGGAAGAAAACCAAAATAGTCCTAAACCTTAATTACCCAATTTAAATAAGTTCTTTATCTCCTGGTTGGATAACTCAGTTATCCAACTTTCTCCCGTTTTTATGATATTTTCAGATAACTCTTTCTTTTTTTCTAGCATCTCGTTTATTTTCTCTTCAAATGTTTCTAAGGTGATGAATCTGTGAACTATCACGTCTTTTGTTTGACCAATCCTGAAAGTTCTATCTGTTGCCTGACTTTCCACTGCCGGGTTCCACCAAAGGTCATAATGTATAACGTGGTTTGCAGCTGTTAAATTTAATCCCGTGCCTCCAGCCTTTAAAGACAGGATCATAATTGGGTATCTATGCTTTGTTTGAAAGTCGTTTATCATTTCGTCTCTCTTTTTTCTGTTGAGCCCTCCATGAAAAAATAGAGGTTCTATCTTAATGTTATCTGTAAGTATCTTCGTTAATATATCTCCCATCTCTTTGTATTGTGTGAAAAGTACTACTTTTTCGTTGTTGTCTACAATATTTTGAAGTAGGTCCAATAATTTCTCTGTTTTACCAGAATCATCCGGTAAAGGAACTCCTTTTTTAGTGTAGTTAACAGGATGATTGCAGATCTGTTTGAGTGAGGTCAACATTTTAAGTATTAATCCTTTTCTTTGTATGCCGTCAGCTTCCATCTTTTCCAACTCTTCTTCTACGTGTTCAACAACCTCTTTATAAAGTGCAATTTGTGATGGTTTTAAGTATACATATTCGTCGTATGTGAACTTTTCCGGAAGGTCTTTTATGATATTTTTATCAGTTTTAACCCTTCTTATCAAAAATGGATTTATCAAACTTTGTAATCTTTTGGTTGCTGTTGTATCTCCATATTTTTCAATTGGTTTCGCGAAGGTTTCTATAAAACGATTCTTCCCACCCAAATATCCAGACATAAGGAAATCGTATAAGCTCCATAATTCGGTTAATCTGTTTTCTATGGGGGTTCCTGTCATTGCGATCCTCTTTGGAGCGCGGAGAGCTTTTACCGCTTTGGTTTGTTGTGTATCCGAATTTTTTATATTTTGTGCTTCGTCTATAACAACCATTGAAAATTCTTTTTTTGTTAGAAATTCAACGTCATTTCTCACAACACTGTAAGTCGTTATAATTACATCAGAATTATTCTCAAACTTCCTATCACTTCCATGGTAAATACTTACATTTAAAGTAGGTGCAAATTTTTCACACTCTTTGTACCAATTTCCAACAAGTGTCGTTGGACAAACCACTAAAACCGGTTTTTCTAAAGCTTTTTCTTCCTTCATTTTGAGAATTACTGAAATAACTTGGATCGTTTTACCCAAACCCATATCATCTGCTATACAGACGTTGAAACCTTTTTCTAAATTCGTGTACAACCATCTGAATCCAGTTTTCTGATAATGCCTTAACTCCGCATTAAGATTTTTTGGTAACCTTACTGGAGAAACTTTTCTCAACTCTTCTAAAAACTTTTGCAGGTTGTTATCCAATATCACGGGAAGACCGTTCATCTCTTGTGAAAGTATAACTTTCAAAGTTTCAAAGTCTGAGGTTAAGTTTATATTCTTGACCTTTTCCATGATAGCTTCAAACTCGTTGGCACCTAAAAACACGTAATTTTCTTTTATCTTAACTATCCCTCTTGATTTTTTTGCCAATTTTTCGAACTCTTCAAGTGAAATTTCTGAATCTCCTATGAGTACGGTGTAATTGAATCGTATGAGCTTGGACAAAGATAAAAAGGATACGTGACTGCCTGTAGAGTTTGCTTTTAAAACGAGTTTTGGCCTTGAAACCTTTTGAAGTCCTTTTGGAGCTAGTATTTCAACGTTCAGGAGTTTTAATATGGGCATGGCATTTATCATTATTTCCGATAACTGTTCCGTATTAACCATTATTTTAGAACTTTTTTTCTTTAAAAACTCACCAAAGAATTCCGCGTATTTTGCAATAGTTACAATCTCTTTCAAGACCTCTGACTTTCCTACTTCTTGGCTCTCAAAGAAAGTTTTTATATCTTGGTAAGTATCAAAAGGCTCATCTTTTCTGTAGATATCGAGTGATAGGTTGAAAAACAACTCTCCCATATCCTCTATACTAATAACCAATTGATACTTGCTTTGCCTCAAAAGTAAAGGTTCAAGATAGTTTTTTATACTTTCGTAGGTTCTTTTTTCTTCAAACTTTTGGGCGGTGTATACCTTGGATTCAAAGAACACATCGATTATTTTATTCTTCACTTCTGTTTTGTAATACTTTTTTATGAGATATTTGATGTACTGGGATACAAGGTATTCAACGATTTTTTCCCTTTTCATGTATTGACCTTTTTCGTTGATTACCAGATCCACGGGAACGATAGAACTCAAATAATTAACGTAATCCTTCACATAATCGTTAAAATAAACAGGTGAGTAATCGATAACGAAGTCTTCTTCGTTAATCTTTTGTGGAGTAGGGATAAATGCCTTCATATCGATAAGCTTGTATACGAAAGAAACCAATCTTTTTAAAAATAGTGATGCTTCACTGTCCTCATCGGTTTCCATAAGAGGTATCGATCCAAATAAATCGAATAAATCTTCGTAATGCACCGTATAATTGCCATTTTCTTTTTTACATTCTAATTCTTCTAACGGTTCACCTTCTAAAATAATATTGGGAGTAATGGGAGAATAAATAAATTTTATATCAGACTCTTTGAAATATGGGTTAAACCTTTCATCTACCTTCTCATCTTCTTCACTTATAGCTTTCGATAAGTGATTGTACATACTCAACAGAAGGTTTTTAAAGTTTTTCCCATCGTAAAAATAGGCTTCATCAGGTAGTAGGTTTATAACCTTTTCTATCTCATATTTTTCATACGAAGGATCTGGTTGTTCCATCGGTTTGGTAGGTTCTTCCTTTTTATCTGTAAAGATAGAATCAGAAGTTTTTTCTGTCTCTTTAGCGATTTCTATCAAATCTTTCTTTTTCATGCCGTGCATTTCGAAGATCAAAAAAGGGTCTTTGTCTATCTCATCGGCTATAATATAGTAAACGGCTGCCAAATGTTTGCAAGGATTTGCCCAATCAGGACATGAACAATGTGCATTTATCTCATTCCAACTTTCTGGGAACAATCTTATTCCCATATTTTTGGTGATATCTAAAAGTTCTTCGGGAAGGTTCCCACCAATTAACATAGCAGAAAGGTCTAATCTTTCGCTTAGAATTTTTTTAATTTTTTCTTTCTCTTCTTCCGTAAAAACAGGCAAAGCTATCCTTTCTCTATAGGGATTCGGTCTCGTACCTTGAACCCTTGCTGATATTACAGAGTTTTTTTGAATTTTAATCTCCAAAACCGCCCCTTTTTTTGCATAGCTTCTACCGCGGGGCAACCTATTAGTGTCCCTGTCGATATTTTCCAAGGCCTCTACCCATTTTTTGCCCCACCAACTTTTTCCAAAAACGTATTTTCCACCCATTTTTCTTTTTTCTGCCTTCCTTCGTAATTACTTTTTAAGAAGGGATTTTGGAGAGCAACCTCCAAAATCCCTTGGTTTAGATTATGATCAATAATATTTAGGATTAGTTGGGATAAAATTAAACTTCTCAGGTACATTTTTATGTACCAAGAGTCTGATCGATTTTCCATGGAAATCACATTCTACCAAATTATGAGAAGAATCGTAGATATGGCTTTCTACTGTTTGAACGTCGAATCCTTCGTCTTTAATGGCTATTTCTTCTGGTCGAAAGCATAACTTGTAATTACCATCTTCTTTATCCACTTTTAATTTATTTAATACGTTGCCACCTTTGATTTCAACGTCTATTGTGTTCAATCCTAATCTGGAAGTAAGTTCCATAACTTTTAAGTTTGATGGGTTCTGGTAAACATCGAAGGTTTCTCCAAACTGCAAAAGCTCTCCATCATCCAGTATAGCAAGATAATCACTTACCGACAAAGCATCTTCGGGATCACTGAAAACTGCTATCGTTGTTTTACCTAATTCTTTTATAAATCTTTTGAGCAAAGCTCTCATTTCTACGTGAAGCTTTCTATCCAACTGACTTAGTGGTTCATCAAGGAGTAACAACCTACAATCGTGTAATTTCTCTCTCCCAAAGGCGATCAACTGTTTCATACCTTCAGGCAATTCATCGGGCTTTATTTCTAAATAATTCGGTAAACCATCCAACTCTTCTGCCGCTTTTATCGCTATCTCATACACTTCTTTTTTCTTTTTCCCACCAATGTACAAAGGGAAACCTAAATTCAATTTCGTATCTAAATGAGGGAAAATGGCATAGTTTTGAAAGACAAAACCGACCTTCCTGTCTCTTGGGGAATACTCTTCTATCCTCTCGTTTCCAAAGATAATTGCTCCAGATTCAGTTTTATTCAAACCTGCAAGGGTTCTTAATAATACCGTCTTACCTGAACCTGAAGGCCCTAAAATAGATAAAACTTCTCCAACTGGTAATTCAAAAGAGATATTTTTTAGTCTGAATTCACCAACTTGGGAGTTTAGGTTTTCTACCTTTAAAGAAACATCATTGGTTACTTCAACCATTTTTTTCACCTCCTTTGCCAAGTAATAGAGCAAAAAGTGAGGTTACTTTTTTACTGAAATTATAACATATTTAATTTAAGTTTAATGTGAAGGCAAAACGCGGAACTAGCTCTACATTAAAGAATTCAACATGTTTTCAATATTATCAAACCAGTATTTATTATACTCTGAAAGCACTTTAGCAGGATCTTCTGGTTTCATTAATAGTTTTATTTTCACATTGAATTCGTTATATTCGAAAACTTTCTCTTTGCCATTTTCTTCGAATAATTTTTTATACCAATCGATTTTTCTATAAGCGCTTGAATGCTCAGTTCCTTTTGGATCCACAAAAAGAATATAATAGTTATTTCTTCTTTTTAGCCAAAAAATAAAATCAGGATAAAATCTACTCATTTTATTTATGTTAGGATTATAATATGGAATATAGATTTCATCTAAACTTTCATCTAATTTACTAAAAAACCACCAATCAAATTCTTCGAACTTATTGTTTTCTCTTTTCAAATAATTTTCAAGATCGCTTATAAACTTTACTTCACTTGGTACTTTTATAATATGGTTTATATACTTTATTTTTTCATCTTCAGAAAGTATGAGTGGAACGTAATAGTGATTAGGGACATACTTTATTTTGATTCGTTGACCTCCACTTTCAAATTCTTCCTCCTCACTTATACTTTTCACTTTCTTTAAATATTCTTCCAGTGGTATTTTCCCATATTGTTCTTCTACTTCTTTCATAAACTTCGTAGAGTTTTTAACTTTTTCAATCTTATTTTGTATCTCGTAAATATTTTTCAAATACACTCTGATTTCCTTAAAATGTTTTATTTCTTCATCTAATTCTTTGAGGCCCTGAAAGTCTTTCGGAGCAAGGTTAAGATAATTAAAAAACCTTTGAACAAGCAAATCTACATTTTTAATGGTTTTCTCTTTGATATTAAAATTGCTTCGCTCTTTTAGACTTCCTCTCAAAAATTTTATTTTCTTTGGTTCCGTTTCGTATCTCATTAGAAACACTCTATCATCGGTAATAAATTCACCTAATTTAGATAATAACTCAAGATCTTCCGAAGAAATTTCAAATTTTATCTGTTCTTTCCTTTCTAAAATAGGCACTTTTGATTGTTTGTAGATTGGTACAAGTAAATCTTTCTTTTTGATTTTGTCATTTTCAAAAAGTGTAAGCTGATTCTCGCCATCTTTTTTTCTTTCTTGTTCTAACTCTTGAACAACTGTTTCTAAAGCTTTTCTATTCGTTCCAAAGATAAATAGAATCTCTATTGGTAAAACTTTGTTTTTAATTGCGTCGAACACTTCTTGATCAATTTCTTTGGCATTGTATAGCTGCAATATTCTTTTCCTCTTATTTCTTATGGGTTCTATTCTCACACCTCTACCAATTGATTGAAGAATAAATTTCTTTGCACTCTTATCAGTTCCTATGTTTATAAAATTAATTACATTAGGTCTGTTGGAATCCCAACCTTCGTAAAAACTTCGAGATCCCATAAGAATGCTAATATCAGATTCTTCCTTATTCAGATTTTCAAAATAACTTTCACCTTCGTATCTCTCTTGAAATTCATATCCTACTAACTCACTTTTTAACCATTCAGATATATTTCCTATTTTTATTAATGCAAACGGCGTATCACTTGTTTTCAATTTAAAGGCTAACTCTTGGTTATTGGACTGTCTAATTATTATTTCAATTTCCCCATGAACGGTTGAATTAAATACATATTTTAATATTTCTTCTTTTGTTATACTCTTTAGTGTGGACTCTTCTATCTTTATTTTTTGGTCTTTTTCAAACATACAGGGTGGTTCTTTGCGTAACTCTTCCCAAAGCTCCTCAATAGCCACTTTTAGAATCTCAAGATCGATTTCACCGACCGCTACTTTTTCAAGTTCTCTAAAAAATAATTTAAGATCTGCATCTTTAATATTAACAGAATTAACCAGAGTTAAAAGTAATGGTTTATGGTATAAATCAGCTTGGATACGGGTAATTTCTTCATAAAACTTTTTCACATAAGTTAGAAGAATCAATGATTTCAAAACTATCTTTTGTTTTTCTTCCTTGTTGTAATCTTCTTTATCGTTTTTAAATACCCTTATCTCTTGTTTTAAAATGCTCAAATGCTTACCATATCCTGCGTTTATGAAACTTGAAAGATTAAATTCATAAGCACATGTAACTATATCTCTTGGATCTATGAACGTTGCTGAAGAATTAAACAAAAATCCATTTCTTGACATAATAGAATAAATATGTTGCCTTTTGGAATCTTCTTTATCTCCTTTATGAGCTTCGTCTAAAAAGATGTACCATTTCCCATCATTATCATAGTTTTTGAAATCTATAATCTTATTTTTTTGTTCGTCACTTAAATTATCAGATCTATAATAAAAAATACTTGTCCCAAATAATTGAGGATTTCGCTTTATCTCAGAGTATTCTTTTAACTCATGCAAATATATGTTATTTTCATTCGACCTATTAAATTCATCCACATGTTTTTTAAGCTGCTCTATCAAATCGTCCCTATGGGTTAAAACGAGAATATCGTGTGGAGGGATCTCCTTCCAATTAATTAATTCTGATAAAATTTGAATTAGTTTTATGATAACAAGCGTTTTACCGCTTCCCGTGGCCATCCAAAAACTCATACGATTGATAAAGTTCTCATAAGAAAGCCTGTTATCATCTACTTGAGGGTAATATTCTGCTAAAAGCTTGTAGTTGCTTTTATTTGTCAATTTAAAATCAAAATCACTATCTAGGCCATTGTCTTTGTACCAATTAAAAAGCTTTTCTTTTCTTACTTTGTTCATCTCCAAACTTTCGTTATTTTGATAATCTACAAAATCCTCAAAATACTTCCATAATACCTTGATAGCATTTCTTACTGCATTTTGTTGATAATCCCAAAGAGTTTTGCTTTCTGAAAACCCTTCAAAATCAAAAGTATTCCACGTAACTGGTAAATCTTCAAATTGTATATTTTCTATCATATCTTGTAATAATGTTTCCAACCTGTTCACCACCAAATCAGAGGTTTTATGAGTTTATAATCCAAGTCTTTTAAGTTTATTTTCTCACCATTTTCAAATACTACGTAGTCCGAGTGAATCTTCTTTATCCATTTGCCAGTTAAGTTAGATAATGTTTCTGCGATGTCTATATTTTTATATAGCTTAGATAAATCTACTTTTACTTTATTGTTTTCATAATCAATCTCAAGAGCTTGGAGCATCTTTAAGTCTTTCATAAAAACATATTGATTGTACGGATCTTCATACGGATTATCAAAGAGTGTTGAATCTTCATATTTTACCTTTCTTAATGTGTCTTCATATTGCTCAAGCTCGTAGTATTTGAAGAAGCCACCGCCCTGCCAATCGATATCTTTACTTAAATGGGATCTTCTTTTCTTGTCAACTGCAGTAAATTCTTTGTCTCCAGCTAAAACTATTTTCATTCTTCCGAGTAATCCCAATTTTTCTTCTTCATCGAAATAAAATTTGTTAAAGCTCTCGGCTACTTCTACGCCTACCCATTTTCTTTTCAACTTATGAGAAACCGTTACAGCTGTCCCAGACCCCACGAAAAAATCCATAATAATATCACCTTTTTCAGATGTGGATTGAATAATCCTTCTTAATAAATTTTCTGGCTTTTGAGTATCATAACTAACATTTTCACTTGTCCTTAGCTCTGATTGTGTAAATGAATAGATATCATTCCATATATCACCAATGGGATAAATCTTTTCTTCTACCGTCTTTTTCTCAAGCTCAAAATTCCCCCCATCATATTTTTCTATAAAGAAATCATAATCTTCTATCTTCTGCGGATTAGGTTTATTTGGATAAGAAATAAGGTCCAACCAGCCGATATCCAATTTAGTGGTCTTTCTATTTGGTTTCCATAACTTTAGGAATTTGAAATCATCTGTCTTTGAAGCTTGAAATATTGTATCGTGTTGTCTTACGTATTTTTCTCCAAAACTTTTGTAACTGAACAATCCTGCTTCTTCATCTTTTGTTGCATTTGTATTCCATACAATCTCTGTTAAGGTAGAGAATAATTTTCCTAATAAATGTCTTCCAAGGAAATTAGCATTCCAATCAAGATGGACAAAAATACTCCCCTCTTTTTTCATAAAATATTTAGCTTGGTTAACTCTATTTTCCATTAAAGTTAACCAAGTAGAATCTTGAAATTTATCTTTATAAAAGAAATCTTTTCCAGTTTTAAACGGTGGATCAATATATATAGTCTGTACTTTTTCTTTGAATTTAGGAAGAATTGTGTTCAGTGCTTGATAATTCTCACTCTTTATAAGCCAGCCATCTAAGGAATTATCTAAATCATCAAAAAGACCTAAAATCTCGAGTTCTAAATCTTTGAAATATTTAGTGTCAATTGGGAGATGTTTATACTTTTCAGTTAATTGTTTCCCTGTTATACTGTTTTCTAAAATATTGTTTTTGTTAAGCTCAGTATCAATAATTCCTAACTCTTTCCATTCTTTTACTTGTTCTTCAAATCCTTCATGGTTCATTATCTTTTCTATAATTTCTATATCTTTCTGGGCTATCCTATCCATAGTTATCACATAGTTAGAATTTAAAACAAACTTGGGCTTGTTCCATATTTTTACTAACTCATCTTCAAATTGTGAAATGAAATCTATTATCTTAAAGGCTATGTCTTTTAGTACTTGCAATTCTTTTATTCTTTCTTCAGTCCATTCACTCTCTCCAGAAAAGACATACTGATATAACCAAATATTGAACTGTTCTTTCAAAAATTCTTTTGCATTCTTGTTTATAAAGTAATCTACTTCATTTTGTTTTTCAAAGACTTTGAAGGCTTTATTTAACTCCTCTTCAGTTGTTGTTACCCCTTCTTTTTTCAAGGATCTTAAAATATCATCGATCTTTGTTTTTCTTCCTCTTTCCGAGTATAATACATTGAAAACAATTGCTTCGTCTTTCCTTTTTTCTTTAAACTCGTATATTATTTCTCTCTTTTCATTTGCTTTTTTATGTTCTAACGTCGAAACATCAAAATAATACTTGTGCTTGTCAATTTCTACTTCTAAATTTTTGAATAATCTATCTGTTTTAACATAATACAGCATGTGTGTTTTCCAGAATAAGATGACATCTTTATCGTCTGTATATACCTTTTCGTAGACATTTTGATGAAATGGTGTGTACCTGAAATAGATTGAACCTGTTTCAGAGAAGTATCGATTGAAAAATGTATAAAGTTTATCAAATAATTCTCCCCTAAACTTAGGAAATGGTTTTAAGGCATCATCTATATCCTTTTTAAGTTGTGGGAATACTCCCTTTTTGTAGTAATTTGATTTGATTCTCATTAAATTAATATATCCTGATTCTCCTTCTACCTTTGCCCCAACAAAAATGTCTTCCAATGCATCGAAAAATTTAATTTCTTCTTTAGTCATATTGCTCGCTCCTTTTAATTTTAACGGTAATTAACTTTACTATTCTAAGCATTTAACAGATTTCTTTTATGTTCTTTTTATAAATTATAACATTAAGCTATTTTATAATAAAAAATTATTAGTGAAATACTTTAAAAAAAGATATCACTCCTCATAAAAAAAGAGTGATATCTTCAACAATACAATTACAGTATAGATACTTCTGATGAGTAACGGATCATCCTATTACAACTATTTTAACAATTCTTTTAGTTCTTCTATTGTTATTTCTAACAAGTTATCCCCTATGTAATCTAGCGTTTTCTCATTGGCTTTTCTTATTTTCTCTTTTATCTCTTCAGTTAATTGGTTGCCAAATCTTTTGCTTAATATTCTAATTGCAAATTCAATTTTGCCTTTTCTTTCACCTTCTCTTTTACCTTTTTCCACGCCTTCTTCAAATAATGAGGCTCCTATCTTTGTCATTCGTATCACCTCTTTCAGTTTGTTTAGATACTCTTCCCTTACATAATTGTCTGAGAACCCTAATAACGATCCTATTACCGCTTCTTTTTTGTTTTCATCTGGTATCTCAATCGCTAACTCTAACGCCTCTTTTGTCACTTCTTCTTCGCTTTTTTCGTTTCTCATCAAGGGTAAGAATACTAAATCCATTAAGTCTTTATCCGTTAGTGGTTCTCCTTTTTCTATCTTTCCTTTTATTTCTTTGTACCTTTTTATTCCATCGTATTTTATCATGAATACTTGTAAAACTTTATATTTATTTGATCCCATGTCCAATTCATTTTCTGCACTTTCGTATTTCCCTGAGTATATTACTACCGTGTTTATCTTTCTTCTTTCTTTTTGGTATAACGCTATGTCGTATTGTGCAAATCTTAGTAAGTCTGCCTTCTTCCACGTAGTTTGAAATTCTAAGTGTAACAGTGAGTTGTCTTCTAGTTCGAATACAAAATCCATGTTTCTGTCTGATACGTTTATTACCGGTAGTTCTGTTGGTTTTACTGAGATTATCTTTGGTAAGTTCAGTTCATAATATTTGAGGGTTTCATCTTTGAATAGTTCCGACATCTTTTTGAAGATAATGTCCTGACGGTTGCGAGTTATGTTGGTGCCTTTCATCAGCTCCCCCCTTTTGGTTACACGATAGTTTGTTGAACTAGTTATATTATACCATATGTTTTTGTTAACGCCCCTTCTCTCTGCAGCCCGCCTATAAAATTGGCAAGTATTTTCTCTGTTAATTTGATTATACCATTTATTTGTTTAACTATACTAATGATTGTAGAAATTTTGACAAATTACCTTTTATAACTTGACTTTTGCTTAATACTAAACTAGAATATAAATAATGAGTGTGATTTTTCAAATATACTCTTTGGAGGAAAAGATGGAAAATAACGGTTTTAAAAGTGGTTTCGTTGCTTTGGCTGGAAAGCCTAACGTAGGAAAATCAACATTGATAAACGCTTTGATGGGTCAAAAAGTGGTCATTGTTTCTGACAAGCCACAAACCACAAGAAATAGAGTAAACTGCATATTAACGGAAGATCATTACCAAATAGTTTTTGTCGACACACCAGGTATTCATAAGCCTATAAGAAAAATCGGGGAATACATGGTCAATATCGCAATAAATGCATTGAAAGGCGTTGACTTAATACTTTTTATAATCGATGCAAAGGATGGTTTAAGAAATTCAGATTTAAGAGTTGCTGAAATAGTCGATAAATCAAAAATTCCTACCATTCTTCTTGTGAACAAAGTTGACCTAGTAAAAGATAAAGAGAAAATTAACCTGATGACAGAAAAAATAAAAAGTTTATGTTCAAATATAGTTACAACCATTGAAATTTCGGCCTTAACGGGTAAAAATCTTTCTGAATTAAAACAAAGTATTATAGATTTATTACCTGAAGGTCCACAGTACTACCCAGAAGATATGATCACCGATAAACCGTCAAGGTTCATCATTTCTGAGTTAATTCGGGAAAAAATCTTTCATTTAACAAAGGAAGAGATCCCTCATTCAAGCGGTGTAGTTATAGAAGAACTGAAAGAAAGAGAGAACGGCGTTTTGTACGTAAGAGCAGAAATTTATGTTGAAAAGAAAAGTCAGAAACCTATTATAATAGGTAAAAACGGAAGTATGATTAAAAAGATCGGCCAATTGGCAAGACAAGACATCGAAGAACTTTTTGAAAGAAAAGTCTACCTTGATCTTTACGTAAAGGTTCGTGACAAATGGAGAGACGACAAAAATATTTTAAATAACATTATGGAATACAAAGTAGAAGAAATAAAAGATTGAAAATAGACTGCTATATGCAATTTAATCAATTCTAAAAGCCTTGTCAGCTTCTATAATTTCTTTCGCAACATCAACTAACTTTTGGTTGGAATTTCTACTCTTTTTTTGCAAAAATTTCATAGATTCTTCTTCGTTTAATTGTAATCTTTCCATTATGATACCTTTGGCTTTTTCTATTATTTTTCTTGATTCCAAGGTTTCTTTGGTTACTTCTAATTCATTTTTTAAATTCTTAATCTCCTCAAATCTAGAAAGAGCTATTTCAATAGCGGCTTTTAAATCTGATTCATCTATCGGCTTTATTAGATACCCCAATACTCCCAGATTTTTCGCTTTATCGATCAATTCCTCATCATCGTAGCCACTTACAATCAATGTGGGAATAAAAACCTTCTCATTTATCCTTCTTAATGCCTCTAAACCATCCATAACAGGGAGATTGATATCGGCTATAATCATATCCGGCTTTTTTTCTAAAGCTAATTTGATCAACTCTTTACCGTTTGTAGCTTCTCCAACTACTTTACACCCTAGATTTTCTAAGTTACTTTTTAACCCCATTAAAATTAGATATTCATCCTCGGCGACCAATACTTTCAAATCCTTCATAGTTTAACCCCCAACATCTTCAAATTTTCTCCATTTCTTCGACAGAAATACTCTTACTAATCTGTTTTACTGGGATTTCAATTCGAACTTTAGCACCGTTAGAGTTTTCGACTTCTATTTCCCCATTTAGTTGTTTGGTAATTATAGAATATACGATCGATAAACCAAGCCCCTGGGTTTTTTGAATATCGAAATTTTGTGGAAATCCTACTCCATTATCTGAAACCACTAGTTTTATTGATTCATTCTCAAATTTTGAAATAATAGTAATCTCACCATTTTCTTTACCAACAAAAGCATACTTTAGACTGTTAGTAACTAACTCGTTCACCACCAAAGCTATAGCAGAGGCCTTGCTATATGAAACGAAAATATCCTGCAATTCAAAGTTAAATTTTATCTCTTCTCTTGTACTGCTCATGAATTTGACTATCTTTATTATCATCTCTTTGAGATTGATAATACTTCTACCCAATTTATCTTTCGACAACAATTCATGCACAGCGGCGATGCTTTTTATCTTCGACATTAAATCATCGAGCATCTCTGCTACATCTTTCCTGGGATCTTTTTTGATCGACATTTTATACAAAGACATTAAACTAATTATAGACTGTAGATTATTCTTGATTCGATGATGACTCTCTTGTAACAATACAGAACTTCCAACTAACCTTGTATCATGAATTGCTAGGGCAGCTTGATGAGCTATAGTTTCTAAATACTTTATCTCTTCTTCAGAATAGATATATACTTCTTTGTAATATATGTGGATTATACCACTCAACCTTGATCTTATGTACAAAGGAACACATATAAAACTACATATATCTTTGTTGATTTTAAAGAATTTTTCGAAGCCTCTATCCCTTTTTGAAAAATAATAAACTTTTTCATCCCCGATTAAATTTAAGATTTCTGATTCATTCGGTTCAACTTCGACGTTTTTATTTCGTTTGTAAAAAGCTTTGTCTATTATTGCGTTTGTGTCCTCATCCATCAGAGATATTCCACACGCGTCTGCTTTCATAGCCTTTGCAGCATTTTTTGCAAGTAGATTCATAAGATCATCTAGCTCATATTCTGATGTTAAGTATTCTGCAGCTTCGAAAACCGATTCAATTAGTTGACTTTCTTCAGGATTTACATTATTGTCATCAGAGTTAATTCCCATAATCTTATTTATCAATTTCTTAGGATTATTTTTTATCTCTTGGGAGTCCAAAATTTCCGCAATCTCACCTTCATTCAATATTGTGATCTTATCAGCGATTCTCAAGGCATCTTCCCATTGTTTAGTAATGTAGATTACACTTTTACCTTCTTTTTTGTGTGTTCTTATCATATTGTGGAGATTCATCAAAGAACTTAAAGAAATATTCTCAGCTGGTTCGTATAAAATTACAACATCTGGATTAACAGAAAAAGCTCTCACAAAAGCCAAATTTTTCTTTTCTTCTAATGTGAGATCTCCTACTTTCATATCTGGTGATAAGTTTAAATTATACTTTTTTAAAATTTCCTCCACTACTTTCTGGGTGTTTCTTTTAAAGTAAAAAATCGATTGTTTCTTCTTATAAGAAGTATCTAAAAACAAATTCTCTGAAACAGAGAGGTTCTCTAATAATTTAGGTTTTTGATTAATAATTTCAATCTTATTTTTCTTGAGATCACACCGATTGAAAGAGATAAGTTGCCCCATATGAAACAACTTCCCCTCTGCAGGTGACTTACCAATCAAGCCATTGATAATGGCATTCTTACCCGATCCTTCTTGACCAACAATAGTTATAACTTCGCCCTTTTGTACTTCTAAGGAGAAATTTTTTAAAAGTTCTGCGTCTTGATCTTTTACACGAAAATTCTGAATTTCAAAAATTTTCTCTGGCATTTATTATCACCACAAAATAGATTAGCTTTTTTTATTATACCAAATTCATAGTTATTAGAAAAACTAAGGATTCCCTTATTATTTGGCTTTATTTCCTTCTAATTAATTCTATTTTCTTGTAATCGCCTTTAATCAGAGTTGACATAAAAATGAAAATATGATTAAATGATTTAGAAAGTCATTCTCAAGGGTGGGATGACAGTATTTAATAAAAAATTTAATGATATGAGGTCATGAATGCCTTAGTATATTGAAATATATACTAAGGCTTTTTTGTTTATTTTCACATTAACAAGTATTCAATCTTTTTTTTCATTAAGCCTTTATAATAATTTATCTGTTAATATGTACGAATTATTATCCTTTAGAAATTCAAGAATTGTTGAAAGACACGAATGCAAAAACTTTAAAATAAATATTTTTCAAAATTAAAATTTTGGTTTTAAAAAAATGAGAATGTGTAGCTTGTTTTTTCCTTTATCCCGAAGGCAACTGGCTGAAGAGGATCAAAAATATATTAAAATTAAACTTATAGTGACGAAGATATCTAGAAATTTTTGAGTTTCATAGTTTTTATTTAAAGTACTTCACCGTTTCTAAATGCAGTATATGCGAAATGAACAAGGAGGTGAAGATTTAGATGTAAAGTAAAAAAGTATTGTTAATTGATGAGTACAAGAACAACCTTGAAAGGAAAAAACAACTTTTTATAAGGAGGCGTTTTGTAATGAAAAAAAGTGTAAAGTTCGTAGTGATGATTTTTCTATTATTAGGAGGAGTTCTAAGTTTTTCTGCTTACGAAATTGCTTTTATAGTTAAAGCTACAGATTCAGACTTTTGGCAATATACCATAGTCGGAGCAAGAAATGCCGAGCATGATCTTCAGGGCTTGATAAATATTACAACGTATGGCCCACCTTCTGAAGCAGATATTGATCAACAGATCGCGATACTGGAAAATGTTGTCAATACAAAACCTGATGCTATAGTCATTTCTTCTACTAGTTCGGATGCACCTTCACTTATTCTTGATAACGCTTATGAACAGGGTATTAAGATAATTCTAATAGATAACTTTGTGTATGATACAAGATATAATTCCTTTCTTGCAACAAATAATGAAGTTGGAGGTGCACTTGCAGCCGATAAGCTCGTTCAGTTTCTTAAAGAAAAAGGGAAACCTCTAAAAGGAAAAGTCGGATTGGTTAGCGCTATGGCTGGTGTTCAAGTTTTGGTGGATAGAGATATTGGATTTAAAGAGAGACTTTCAGAAATAGCTCCTGAGCTTGAAATCCTCCCTACTATTTATGTTGATAACGATATTGCTAAAGCAGCAAACGCTACAGAAGATCTTCTTGTTGCCTATGATGATCTTGTAGCAATATTTGCTGATAATAACCATACTGGTGACGGAGTTGCAAGAGTTATCGAGCTTCAAGGGCTCGAAGAAGAAGTAGTCGCTGTAGCTTACGATTCTGATCCTCAAGAGATCGAAGCTCTTAGGAGTGGGGCACTTGATGCTTTAATTGTGCAGGATCCTCATGGGATGGGTTACAAAGGTGTTATGTTTGCTTTTATGGCAATTCATGATGAACCTTTGCCTGAATACTTCGATACAGGGGTCTATGTAGTCACACAGGAAAATTTAGATGACTCTATGTGGATTCTTGATCCTTATTCCAGACAAAGATATTAATTTGTATAACTTTAAATAACAGATTGGGGCAGGGAAAACTGCCCCTTTTTATAGAAATAGATTTATACATGAAAAAGAAACTTTATAATAGCATTAATTAACTTTTAGTATTTTATCTTAGTAACAGTGGTTAAAGATAAAAATTTCGATGCTTCAAAAGAATTAGAGATTTCCTTAAGAATATCCCTAAAGATTTCTGATGTATTACAGAGAAAAATAATTGGGGGTCAAAAGGTCGGTAGAAAAAATAAAACATGGAGGAGCATGTAGAATGAGTGTAGAAAAGGCTATATTGGAACTTGAAAAGATTAATAAAACCTTTCCTGGCGTAAAAGCTCTTGATAACGTCAGTATATCAGTAAATAAAGGGGAGGTGAGAGGTCTAGTTGGAGAAAATGGAGCAGGTAAATCAACTTTGATAAAAATTATAACAGGCAAATACACAAAAGATTCTGGCATTATAAAATTTAAAGGAAATATTATTGAAAAGAACTCTCCACTGATATCTAAAAAACTTGGAATTTACGCTGTTTACCAGGATGTTACTGTTGCCCCGGACTTATCTGTCGCTGAAAACTTTTTTCTTGGAGATCCCCCTAAAACAGGTCCTTTTATTAGCTGGAGGAAGATGCATGAAAAACTGGAAGATTTTCTAAAAAAAGAAATAGGTACGGACATAAAAATTGAAGAAATTATTAAGAATTTTAGTTTGGGCGAAAGAGAAATGATAAGCATAATCAAAGCCTTATGGTCTAAACCCAAACTAGTTATATTTGATGAACCTACCGCAGCTTTAACATCAAACGAAACAAAAATCCTTTTCCATATAATTGAACGTCTCAGAAAAAATAATACAGCTGTAATTTATATTTCACATAATCTTGAAGAAGTATTTGAGTTATGTGACACTGTCACAGTTTTGAAAGACGGCAAAGTTGTTGGAACATATACAACAGGGGAAGTAGGGGATGTGGAATCTCTTATTCCTCTAATGGTTGGAAGATCCATAAAAGAAATGTATCCTCCCAGAGAAAATCCTATTGGAAAAGAAATTTTGAAAGTTGAAAATATTTCAGGTAAAGGGTTTAAAAACATTAATTTTTCACTTAGATCGGGAGAATTAGTAGGATTATATGGATTAATAGGAGCTGGAAGAACAGAAATTGCTAAAGCAATTTATGGCCTTAATACTATAAACGTAGGAAAAATAACTTTCAAGGGATCAAAGGTTTTGTTTAAAAATTCAAAAGCAGCACTTACAAGTGGAATCATTTATCTTCCAGAAGATAGAAGAAAGGAAGGATTATTTCTTCAACAAGATGTAAATTTCAATATAAACATAAGCAACTATGATAAGGTGATGAGAGGACCTTTGATTAGTTATAAGCTGGCTTACCGTCAAGCAACAAATTATATTAACCAGTTTTCTATTAAAATAGGATCTCTATTTCAACCTGTCGGGGAACTTAGCGGGGGAAATCAACAAAAAGTTATAATGGCAAGAGGATTTTGCAAAAACGCTGATATTTATATTTTTGATGAACCTACAGTAGGAATTGACGTGGGAACAAAAGTCGAAATTTATAAATTTATTAATAATCTTCTTAACCAAGGTAAAGGAATAATATTTATTTCCTCTTATCTTCCTGAATTGATAGGAATATCAGATAGAATTTATGTTGTTTCTCAAGGAGAAATTGCTGGTGAAGTTGATAAAAAAGATTTTTCTGAGGAATATCTATTAAAGCTCTCAATGAAAAATGTATTGTCAAGAGGAAAAAAGGAGGAAGCGATCTCGAATGTTTAAAAATGATAAAATGAAAAAAACTTTTGCTGAAAGAAATCTTTTACTCATCGTAATTCTTATATGGGTATTTCTAGCTCTGGTAACAAAAGGGAATTTTTCTTCATGGGGAAATATCACAAATCTTGTTAGACAATCTTCAATAAACGGTGTAGTAGCCATAGGAATGACTTTGGTTATCATTACTGGCGGAATAGATTTATCTGTAGGCTCTTTTGTTGGGCTAAGTGGCATGCTATATGCAATCTTCACTTCAACTAGTATGGATTTTCAATTTTCTTCTGGTGTCAGTATTTTAATAGCTCTTAGTTTATGTGCTTTAGGCGGTCTTATAAATGGCATACTGGTTTATGATGGAAAGGTTCCTCCTTTTATTGCAACCCTCGGTATGATGACCCTTCTTAGAGGTGTCGTAATGTATATTTCATCTGGTAGAATGATAACTGGGATTCCTTTAGAATTTAAACAATTCGCAGTAAAAGAGTTTTTAGGAATGCCTGTTCTCGCATGGACATGGATCATTCTAGTAGCTCTAATGATGTTTATCTTAAAATATACTGTGTGGGGGCGCAATTTGTATGCTATTGGGAGCAATGAAGAAGCATCTCAAGTCGCAGGTATTAACGTCCGACTTCACCTTTATTCTTTCTATAGTATGGCTGCTCTTTTTAGTGGCATTGCTGGTTTGATGTTAGCTTCCAGAATGGCTGCGGGAGTACCTACTGCTGGTCAAGGATACGAATTGGATGCAATAGCTTCAGTAGTAATAGGAGGAGCTAGTCTAAGCGGCGGTGTTGGTTCTATTCTTGGGACTGCCTTAGGTGCAATTTTAATACAGACAATTAGAAATGGAGGGAACTTATTAGGAATCGATCCTTTTATTATGCAAATAATTATCGGTGCAATTATTATTCTTGCGGTTCTTTTTGACCAACTAGCTAAAAAGGGAGGCTCAAGAAATTTATTTAAGAAAATATTTCAGAGGAATTAAAGTTTTTTGCAAAAATATATATTTTAACGTTTCTAAAAATTTTTTGTCTAAATCATAGAGACAAGCTACATATAAAATTACTGATCTTAATCTAATAAGTTAAATGAAAGTTAGAATTTTTTTGAATATAAACACTATGTGAGTTTCATTTTTTTTAAAAGAAAATATAACTAATAGGTTTTTATTTAAGCTTTATTTTTAATTATTTGAAGATAAAGATCAATTTAATATCACTTTTATAAAATTGGAGGTAAAAGATGAATAAAGTCACAGTGTTTGGAAGTTATGTTATGGATCTCACTGTTTTTTCACCACATATACCAGTTGTTGGAGAAACAGTATTTTCTGGACCGTTTAGGATGGGACCCGGAGGAAAGGGATTTAACCAGGCAGTTGCTTGCAAAAAAGCAGGGGCAGAAGTTGAATTCATGACAAAAATAGGACAGGACTTTTTTGCCCCGTTTGTCAAAAATTCATTTGATAGATTCAACATTTCAAAGGAGTATTTGCTAGAATCTCCAACCGCTGCTACGGGCGTAGCTTTAATTATAGTTGAAGAGCAGACAGGTAAAAATGCTATCGCTGTCGCTACTGGAGCCTGTGAAGAACTTTCTCCTAAAGATGTGCAAAAAAGTAGAGAAATTTTTATGGGTTCAGACGTATTCTTAGCACAATTCGAAGCCAATCTTAAAGCGACTTATGAAGCTATAAAGTTGGCTAAAGAATTGGGAGCAAAAGTATTATTAAACCCTGCCCCAGTAAGAGAATTCGACCATACAATTTTGAAATACGTAGATATAATAATTTTAAATGAAATCGAAGCTAGTTTAATGACGAACATTCCGCTTGAGGAAACTAGTTTTAACAGAGATATAAGTAATATAGGTACTGAATTAAACAAATTAGTAAAAACAGTCATTATAACACTAGGAGAAAGAGGAGTTTATTGCCCTTCAATAAAAAATGAAATAATTCCAGCATATAATGTAAAAACAATTGACACTACTGGTGCGGGAGATGCTTTTGCTGGAATATTTGCATCTTATCTTTCAAGAGGAAATACATTAGAAGAATCGATTTACTATGCTATGGCAGGTGCGGCTTTATCTACAATGAAATTCGGTACATCTCCCTCAATGCCCAGCAAAGAAGAAATAGAATTATTTTTAAATAATCGAAGAAATAGAATTTTTTAAAACGATCTTAAGGAAGGTGTTAAAAAATGAGTTTTATTATCGCACATGATTTGGGGACAACTGGCAATAAAGCTACTCTTTATAAAACAGATGGAAAACTTATTGCCAGCTCTTTTTTCGGTTATAAGACATATTATCCTGGCCCAAATATGGTTGAACAAGACCCCGAAGAATGGTGGCAATCAGTAAAAAATGCCACGTGTGAGCTGGTAACTAAAGCAAAAATTGATTCAAATGATATAAAGGCAATTAGTTTCAGTGGTCAAATGATGGGTGTGGTTCCAGTTGGATGTGACGGAAATGCTTTAAGAAGGGCTATCATTTGGGCGGATCAAAGGAGTGTGAAACAGGCTGAAAAACTGGAAGCAATAGGTAACAATACTGTGTATGAAATAACCGGTACCAGAATCACACCGACGTATTCAGGTCCTAAGATCGCTTGGATAAAAGATAATGAACCTAAGATATATAAACAAACTCGCTTCTTTTTAAGTGCCAAAGATTTTATAGTGTATAAACTTACTGGTGAATTTGGAACTGATTATTCGGATGCGTCAATGACTTTGCTTTTTGACTTAAAGAATCTACGATGGTCTGAAAAACTTGTTGAAGCTCTTGAATTAGAAATTGGCAAATTGCCCCCAGTTAGTGCATCTACAACTGTAGTGTCTACTATACTTTTGAATGTGTCTAAGGAGCTAGGACTTCCCCCAAAAACCTTAGTTGTAAGAGGAGGGGGAGATGGTGCCTGTGCGTCTCTAGGTGCTGGAGTTATTCAACCAGGAGAGGCATACATTTATCTTGGGTCATCAAGTTGGGTCAGTACATCTTCGACTACGCCTTTCTATGATGAAAAATTAAGAACATTTAACTTCGCTCATGTTATAGAAGGCCTTTATTGCCCTACTGGTACTATGCAGGCTGGAGGAGCTTCATATCAATGGGCAAAAGATCACCTTTGTAAAGAAGAGCAATTAGCAAGTAAATTACTTGGGGTGGATGTTTACTCTTTAATGGATGACATTGTAGATCAGACAAAGGCAGGTGCACAACATCTTATTTTTCTTCCTTATTTATTAGGAGAAAGAAGTCCCAGATGGAATGCAAATGCTCGCGGTTCATTCATTGGTTTATCAATAACTCATAGTAAGTCGGATATGCTCAGAGCCGTTCTAGAAGGAGTAGCTTTTAACTTAAAAATAATTTTTGATATACTGGAATCAGATAAGAAATTTAGTAAAATTCGTTTAATAGGAGGTGGTGCCAAAGGGAGAAACTGGAAGCAAATTATCTCGGATATTTTTGGTAGAAAACTCATGATTCCTTCGCATTTAGAAGAAGCCACATCCATAGGAGCTGCATTAATTGGAGCCATTGGTATTGAAGAATTAACTCTCAATGAAGCAGCTCTGATTATTCAGGATGTTGAAACCATAATTCCTGATCAAAAAAAGCACGAATATTATGAAAGGTTATTCCGGGTTTTTGATAACGCATACTATGCTCTTGTAGAAACATACGAAAAACTTGCAAATTTGTAAATGGTGGAACTCCAGGAATTTTTATAATTTCTTTTGAACTAAGTAAAACGTTAATAATAAAGTAAGAGTCTTTTGTTCATCTCTCCTAAAATATTGAAAAAGTAATGATTAACAAAAAAAGTTAAAGAAGGTAGGTAAAGAACTAAAATATTGAATAATTATCCACAATGCTCTTTGAAAATTGAAATAATTCTTAAAAAAATCGAAAAGTTATTAGAATTGAACAATTTTTTAGGAAAATTACCCATGAAAGTAGTACGGTTAATGAATAACCGTTCATTGGAGAGAGGAGGTTATAAAAATTGATTTATAGAAAATTGGGTTCATCTGACTTGGAAGTTTCCATGCTAGGATTTGGCTGTTGGCCTGTTGGCGGCGAATGGACAGAGGCAAAAGATAGTGATTCAATAAAAACAATAAAAGAAGCTATCAAATTAGGTATAAATTTTTTTGATGTAGCTCCAGTATATGGTTTTGGGCATGCAGAAGAAGTATTAGGGAAGGCTATTAAGGGAAAAAGAAAAGATATTTATATAGCTAGTAAATGTGGACTACGTTGGGATAGTTCAAAAAAAATTACTCGTAACCTTTCAAGAAATAGTATTTTAGAGGAAATAGATAATTCATTAAGAAGACTTGAAACTGATTACCTGGATCTTTATCAAATTCATTGGCCCGATCCTAATACTCCACTCGAAGAAACCCTAGATACTTTGAATGAATTAAAAAAAGAAGGGAAGATTAGAAATATTGGTGTAAGTAACTTTTCTGCCTTCTTAATAGAAAGAGCTCAAGAGCTTAGTCAGGCAGAGATAGTAAGTAATCAGGTTTTATATAATTTGATAGACCGTAATTCTGATCATTATCATGATTTACCTCTAGTTTATAGAACTGAAAATGAAATTTTACCTTTTTCAAAAGATAATAGAATTGGTATAATTCCATATAGTCCGCTTGCCCAAGGACTTTTAACGGATGGTTTTGATATAGGAAAAATATCTAAATTTGATGTCCGTACTGCAAATCCAGAACTAAAGGGAGAAAAACTCAAGAAAAATCTAGAAATAGTAGGTAAACTAAAAAATATCGCGAAAGATATTAATCGTCCCCTTGCACAGATAGCAATAAATTGGTTGGCATCTCATGCAGAGATATCAACGATTATTGCTGGAGCAACAAATGTTGAACAACTAAGAGAAAATGTAGCCAGTTTTGATTGGGAAATGGAAGTTAAATTGATTGAAAGAATTAACTCAATATTTAAATAATTATTAATTTTGTGAAGTTCGCTCTTATTAGCTTATATGGTTAAATTAAAAAAGAAAAAAAGAACTAAAATTTTTGATAATTACCCAAAATATACTTTGAAAACCAAAAAATATGAGGAGGAATAAAAAATGAAATTGACCAAAAAAGAAGTAGCCAAAACCATTGATCATACCCTTTTAAAACCAAATGCAACTTTAGGAGATATAGAAAGGTTATGTAAGGAAGCAAAAGAGTTTGGGTTTGTAAGTGTTGCAATCGCACCATATTTTGTTAAGTATGCCAATGAGTTATTAGGAGACAGCGAAGTTAAAGTGGGCGTTGCTGTGGGATTTCCATTTGGATATAATACAACTGCTACCAAAGTTTTTGAAACGAAAGAGTCCATAGTTAATGGTGCAAAAGAAGTTGATATGGTAGTTAATATTAGCGCAGTTAAAGATAGAAAATGGGAAATAGTAAAAGAAGACATTGAATCTGTTGCAAAAGAATGTAAAAACATTGTTGTATTAAAAGTAATTTTTGAAACTTGTTATTTAGAAAAAGAAGAAATAAAGAAATTGGCTGAAGTTTGTCTGCAAATTCCTGGTGTTGATTATATCAAAACATCTACAGGGTTTGGTCCCAGCGGAGCAACTGTTGAAGATGTTAAGTTAATGAAAGAAACAGTTGGAAATAAAATCAAAGTGAAAGCTGCTGGTGGTATACGCACTTTACAAGACTATATAAATATGATTAATGCTGGAGCAGAAAGAATAGGAACAAGCTCTGGTATATCAATATTAAAAGAGTTATCTGAATAAAATGAAATGGTAGTTTCTTTTTATAAAGCTAATAGATGATATGCGAAGAGGTAAAAATCAAAAATTATTAAAAATTAGCGTAACTGACAATACCCATACTTTCAGAAAAACACAAAATAGGCTTGAAAAAAAAGGAGGAAATAGTAATGGAACTTTATATAGATAGTGCAGAAATTGAAAAAATTAAACATTTGACAGAATGGCTGCCTATTGATGGAATAACCGTTAATCCTTCAATTATTTCAAAAAATAAAACACCCTTATTTGAATTATTGAAACAACTATTGCCATTAAGTAAAAAATTTTTACATGTGCAAGTTCTTTCAAATAAAAAAGAAGACATCATGTTGGAAGCACAAACACTGCACAATATTTCTGAAAAAATAGTCGTTAAAATTCCTGCAACTAAAGAAGGTCTATCAGCTATTAAAGAGATTGATACAGAAAAAATTACTATTACTGCTACTGCCGTTTTTTCTGTTACTCAAGCATTGATTTCAGCAAAAGCTGGAGCAAAATACATAGCTCCATACGTTAGTCGTATCAACAGAATCGAACAATCTGGAACACTTTTAGTTAAAGAAATCAAAGAAACCGTTTGTAACATATATAAGTATCCCGTAAAGATAATAGCCGCAAGCGTTAAAAGTTCTTATGAAGTTAAAGAACTTCTAAATATAGGAGTCGATGCTGTTACCCTTAGTCCAGAAATAATGTATGAATCTTGTACTCATTTTTTGACGGATCAAGCTGTTGCTATGTTCACAGCAGATTGGGAAAAGACTTTTAAAGAGCTTAAATTAGATTCAGAATTAAAGCTCTAAGTTTAATAAGCTCCTTTGAGATAAAAAAATTTTTTAAAATAAAATATATTTTGCGTTCTCTTCCAAAAAGCGTAGCTAGAAAAATGAAATATTATCAGATGATTAAAAAAGCTGGTATCTTTTAAAAGTAAAATAGAGGTATGAACTCTGAACCTGGAGGATTGCTAAAAGAGCTTTTGGTTATAAAACATTAAATAATTTAAAAAATTACAACTTTTATTGTGATCAGCTAATTTAATTTAAATCCAACTTAATTACCCCTTATTTTCGAACGATAGTCATTAGCTGGTATCTATCCCTTAACAAAAGAAGCTTTTTCAAAAGAACAAATAAAAATACTTCCTATTAAGTTCTTAATGTATGGTCCTATGCAAAGAAATCAAATTTTATATTGAGAAATTACTGTTTTTTCTCGAGTATTGGAAATTAGAAATTGATTAAGAAAGGAGTAATTTTTATGATAAGAAAAGGTATTTTAAATATTGAAATAAACAGGATCTTATCCAGTCTTGGCCACGGTCAACTGTTATTGGTTTGTGATGCGGGGTTTCCCATCCCAATAAATGCAGACTATGTTGATTTATCCCTCACTAAAGGAATTCCTAGTTTAAATACAGTTTTAAAAGCAATTAACGATGTATTTATTACTGAAAAACTTATTTTCGCTGAAGAAGTTCTAAAAAATAATTTGCCATTATATAACGATTTAAAAAATATTTTCCCTGAAGTAGAATTTGAAACAATTCCTCATGAACGAATCCTTTCTGTTTATTCAAATGCTGTAAAATCAATAATTAGAACTGGTGATTATAACCCATGGGGAAACATAATTTTACAGTCGGGTACCGATCCTTACGCTTGGTTTGAAAATAAAGAATTAACCATGACAGATTTTTATAAAAAGAGAATCGAAAAAATCGAAAAAGCAGGAAAAAGAGATATGTTCTATAAGGGTTGAATAACTTAACGGTATATAGAAGATATCCGATCAAATGGAATTTTCTTATGCAACAAGTATTTTCTTTTTTCATTGTTGCCCTAGCTAAACTTAATTTAATTACATCTTAATTATTTACTATTTTCATGTAAGAATAGTATGTTGTTATTAACATAAGAAACCCATTTTTATATTATGAAATATAAAATTGAAAAAGTATTATATTGTAAAGTAATAAATAAAAAGAACAAGAACTAAAATTTTTTCTGAATTCAGGTAATTTTGCAATAAAGAAAGTAACCATCTAATTTTTAATAATACGAATGAGGAGGATTTCATGGATAAATTAAAAGTGATGGAACGAATTATAAATGTTGGAATAATTGCTGTAATAAGGGCTGATTCTGCTGAACAAGCATTGAAAATCGCCGATGCTGTTAAAAAAGGTGGCATCGAGGCCATTGAGATTACAATGACTGTTCCTGGAGCAGATGATGTTATCAAAGAGCTGAAAAAGGTGCATTCAAAAGGAGAAATTCTTGTAGGTGCTGGAACTGTTCTTGATCCTGAAACAACGAGAATTGCTATGTTAGCTGGAGCCGAATTTTTTGTAAGTCCATATCTCAACAAAGAGATGGTAAAAATGTGCAATAGATATCAAAAAGTTTCTATGGCTGGAGCAATGTCAATAAAAGAAGTTGTAGAAGCTATGGAAGTAGGGACGGATTTTGTTAAATTGTTCCCGGGTAGTGCTTTTGGCCCTTCAATAGTCAAAGCGATTAAAGGACCTCTTCCTCAAGCACCGATAGTTCCTACAGGCGGTGTGAGTCTCGAAAATGTAGGAGATTGGATAAAGGCAGGATGTGTTGCAGTTGGCGTTGGAGGAGAATTGACCAAAGGCGCAAAGTCGGGAGACTATGAGCTTGTTCAGGAAACAGCTAAAAAATTTGTTGAAGCCATAGCAATTGCTAGATAATTTTTAAGAACACAAAATATATTTGAAAGGAGATATTGTAATGGCTAACAAAATTGTTACTTTTGGTGAAATTATGATGAGACTTTCTCCTCCAAATTATTTTAGATTTGTTCAAACAGATTCTTTTGATGTAACTTACGGTGGAGGTGAAGCCAACGTTGCCGCTTCTCTTGCCAATTACGGAGAAAATGCTTATTTTGTGACAAAAGTTCCAGACAATCCGATAGGACAATCGGCGATAAATCACCTTCGCCGATATGGGGTAAAAACTGATTATATAGTTCAAGGTGGAGAAAGGTTAGGTATTTATTTTCATGAATTTGGAGCATCTCAAAGACCTTCTATGGTTATTTATGATAGAAAACATTCATCTTTTGCAGAATCTCAACTCACAGATTACAAATGGGATAATATTTTAGAACAAGCAAAGTGGTTTCATTTTACAGGGATAACACCTGCATTGAGCGAAAACGCAGCACAGGCCTGTCTTGATGCAGTGAAAACAGCTAAAAATAAAGGAACTATTGTTAGTTGTGATTTAAATTATAGAAAAAAACTGTGGTCACCTCAAAAAGCTAACGAAGTGATGTCAGGCCTTATGAAATATGTGGATATAGTTATAGCGAACGAGGAAGATGCGGAAAAGGTATTCAATATAAAAGCTAAAGATTCAGATGTAGCCAAAGGCAATCTAAAGTTAGACGATTATAAAGATGTGGCCAAACAAATTTTTGACAGGTTTGATTTGAAAGGGGTCGCTATAACGTTAAGAGAAAGCTTTTCTGCTTTTGATAATGGTTGGTCAGGTCTATATTATGATGGCAGCAAATTTTATTGCTCCAAAAAATATCAAATTCATATAGTTGATAGAGTAGGGGGAGGAGATTCCTTTGCCGGAGGGTTAATATATGCTTTAATAAACAATTACGCTCCTCAAGAGGCAATAGAATTTGCTACAGCCGCATCCTGTTTGAAACATTCTATAGTCGGAGATTTTAACCACGTCACAGTAGAAGAAGTTAAAACTCTCACAAAAGGAGATTCCACAGGTAGGGTTCAAAGATAGATAAGAATGCCATTAAATAAAATATAATCGAAAGGGCTTCAAAGCCCTTTTGATTTTGTGCTCCCAGCATGTGAAATAGCTAAGCGGTGAAAGTCCGCTGTGGGCCAGGTAGCAGGAACCACTAGTCGAAGGCAAGGGTGTCCATCGGTCAGGCCTTGGGACCTCAAATACTTAGGGTTCTCCTTCTACGTGAAAGAAAAGAAATATGAAATTAGAGTGCCTGAAAAATCCATCAAAGAATTCAAAAAGAAGCTAAAAGGGGAAACGAAAAGAAGCAGTGGAAGGAGCATGACATACAAACTGTCAAGGTTAAAACAAATAATAACAGGATGGATAAACTACTATGGAATAGCAAATATGAAATCGGCAGCCGAAAGTCTTGATGGATGGCTCAGAAGGAGAATTAGGATGTGTATCTGGAAGGAATGGAAGAAAATCAAAACAAAACATGAAAACTTAGTCAAATTAGGACTAAACACCTACAAAGCATGGGAATATGCAAACACAAGAAAAGGCTATTGGAGAATCTCCAACAGCCCGATACTTTCAAGAACACTAACTAATAAACGCCTTAAGGAAATGGGGTTACCTTCTATCCTTGAAACGTATAACCTAAAACATCAATTCTGTTGAACCACCGTATACCGGATGGAACAGGCTTCCGTCTCTTAAGGACACGTACGGTGCACGTACGGTGGTGTGGGAGGACGGTAGATAAATTAATTATCTACCTTCTACAACGTTTTCAATCATAATACTTTTTCCATACGAAAAAAGCTTAATTTTCGTTGCCGACTTAATTCTAATGTTGATTCACTTATTATTTTATATCCTAACTTTTTATAAAACTTGATAGCTATAGTATTTTCTTTTTCTACATCTAATACAACTTTGAGGCTTTTTAACTTTCTGGCTTCTTCTTCAGCTTTAGATATCAACTTCTTTCCTATTCCCGAACTTCTATAAGCTTCATATACGGCGATATTACTTATGTAGAATTCTCTTTTTCTAACTTTTCCTACCGCTTGGTTGAGTTTCAATAATAATGGAATGATTTTTACAAAGATGATCCCAAGATTTTTCAGCATTAAATATCCAGTTCTTAGATTCTCTTTATTTTTACTTTTCCAGTCGTAACTTATTATCATTCCTGAAATATTCTCCTCAATTTTAGAAAAGAAAACATGTTCAAAAGAAAATAAGTTTCCTTCTGTTGTGAACAAATTATTCAACATTGCTTTTGTTTTTTGACCAAAAAGCAAGTAAAAGAAAGGAGCAGAAATCAAAAAAAGTTCGACAAAATCTTTGCTTTCCTTCGTAGTTGCTTTCTCTATGCTGATCATTTTATGACCCCCCTTTAATGTATTTTACCAGATCATAGTACGATGTTTAGAAAGAGTATTTTTAAGAATTTTCAGCGTAATCGGCTATAAAAGCTCTTAATTACTCTTAATCATCTCAAATCACGAATAATTAAGTTTGCAAAATATAAAAATTAAAGTTATAATTAGAATAAAGATATGAAGTATGATATGTTATTTAATTTTAATCTAAAAGTTATTTTATTTTCATGTTTTAATCTGAGGAGGTGCTAAATGATTTCAAAAGCTGGTAGATCCTTATATAAAGAAATATTAAAAGAATTGAGAACAAAAATTACTCAACTCCCTGAAGGGTATAAATTACCCTCTCAACAGGAATTGTGTGAAAATTTAGGGGTTAGTAGAACTTTAATCAGAGAAGTACTAGTAAGCCTTGAGCGAGAAGGTTTGATCATTAGAAAACAAGGACTTGGTACATTTGTAGTGAAGAAAGAAGGTATTGTACAAACGGGTTTAGATTATTTAAGGGGAGTTTCAAACATAATTTCGACCTCAGGAAAAGTACCTGACCTTATTTTAAACGAGTTTGAGGAAGTAGATGCATCTCCTTCACTCTCAAAAAAATTGGAAATCACTCCTAAAGACCCATTAATCAAAATTAAAAGAGTTTATACGGCTGACGGTATCCCCGTTATATACGCAGAAACGTATATGGTTATCAACAGAATTCCCGGAGGAAAAGACGCAATAATTTCCGTTTTAAAAGATGAAAATAGTAAAAACGAGGAGATTTTTACCTATCTAGATAAATATTTTATGAGACCCATTAAACATGCTATCTCAGAAATAGAAGCTATTGATGCCGACAAGAAACTTGCCAACTTATTGAAAATTCCCGAGAAAAAAGCAGTCACTCTTTTATTAGAAGTTCACTACGATGAAAATAATATTCCCTTACTTCACTCATTGGATTACATAAATACCTCTATTTTCAAATTGAGTGTATTCAGAAGAAAAATATAACGTATTTAAAACTACAAGGAGGAGATTCTGTGTTTAAACAAGATTTTAGGGTTCCAACAGGATTAGAAAATCAAATTCAATACCATATTCAATGTGGGCCGGGTGACGTTGCTCCTGTAGTGATTGTTCCCGGTGATCAAGGCAGAGTAGAAAGTATTATCAGTAAACTACACGATCCCAAAAAAGTTTCAGAAAACAGAGGACTTATTACTTATACCGGTTATCATGAAGATTACCCTGTATCAGTCACTTCAACAGGAATGGGTGGGCCTTCTGCAAGCATTGTCTACGAAGAGCTTATAAATATTGGGGCAAAGATACTGATTAGGATTGGAAGTGTTGCTGGATTACAAGAAGAAATTGAAGAAGGAGATGTCATAATTCCTCATGCTTGCGTGAGAGATGATGGAGCTAGTCAATATTATGTACCACAGAATTTCCCTGCGGTAGCTTCACCAGAAGTATATTTAAGACTTATTTCTGCAGCAAAGAGTCTAAATCTTGATTTCAAAACAGGGATAAATTGGAGTCATTCTTGTTTTTACAATAGGGATCCTGAATATTTTCAAAGATGGAGCAGATACAGAGTTGTTTCAATGGATATGGAGGCTTCTTCTCTTTTCGTTGTCTCATCGTTAAGAGGTGTAAAAGCAGGATTTATTGGCATATGTTATGCAAATAGGTTCAAACAATCTAATAGAGACAAGGTAGATCTGAGCGTTCCAGATACACATAGAAGTATAATAAAGTCTTCAACAAACAAGGCTATTGATATTACTTTAAGGGCAATTAAAGACCTGTACCAAAATGAACTTTAATTAGGAGGTGTTCAAAGTGCGGAAAGGTAGAGTATTAGTTATTCTTTTTGTTTCTTTATTAGTTTTTGCAAATATGTTTTCAGAAGTGAATTTAGTGAGTGAAGTAGGTATACACACTGAAGCGTGGAAAACAGTTATGGATGATTTTCAAAAAGAAACAGGGATAAAGGCAACTATTCAGCAATTCCCTTATGCAAATTATTTTGATCAGCTGATGTTAACCTTTACCTCTGGAAGAGTCGATTTTGATGTACCTTATGTTTCAATGCTTTGGTATCCTGCTTTAGCAACTGCTGGATATATATACCCCATAAACAAGATAGAAGGATACGAAGAGTTAAATTTAGAAGATATTTCCGGTATAGAAAACGCCTGGCAAAATGGAAATCTGTATTTCATTCCGTATATGAATGAGTTGGGAGGTGTAGTTTACAGGACTGATTTGTTCAACGATCCTAAGGAGAAAGCGGCTTTTAAAGAAAAATACGGGTATGAACTAACTCCACCACAAACGTTGGAACAATATAAAGATATAGCAGAATTTTTCTATAGACCTCCAGAATTATACGGTGTAACTCTCATGGGTCAAAGAAGTATATTCCTTGCCACTCATTTCCTGCAAAGATTATGGGCAAGAGGAGGAAGTCTTTTAAATGATGAAATGAAACCTGTTTTTAATTCCAAAGAAGGTATTGAAGCTTTGGAAGAAGTGGGAGAAATGTTTAAATACGCAAATCCTGCTGCAAAAACCTATGTATTTCAGGATGCTTTGACAGAATTCACACAAGGAAGAAGCGCTATGGCTGAACTATGGACAACAGCCATGCTTTACACAGAAGATCCAAAAACTTCAAAAGTTGTTGGTAAATCATCCTTTGTTGGATTCCCAAGACCGGAAGAATTGAAAGATGAAAAATTACCAATGTTGTATATTTCATGGGGTTTTACTATCTCCTCTGCAAGTAAGAATAAAGAAGAAGCCTTAGAATGGATAAAGTTTGTGACTGAAACGCAAAACGAAGTAAATGCTGCTCCTTACGGTAACATCCCAGCGCGTTTTTCGTCTATAAACGATCCAGAGTTGAGAGAAAAATTTCCATGGTTGGAGGGCTTTTCAAAAGCAATGGAAAACTCTATCCCAACTCCTATGGTCCCGCTCATTCCGGAAGGAAATTCCATAGTAAATAATTATATAGCTCCTGCGGTATCTGAATATCTAAGCGGGTCAAAAACGGCCGAAGAAGCTTTGAATGAAGCTGCAGATGGTGTTTTCCAACTATTGAAAGATCATGGTTATTATTATTGAATCCAATAAAGCCCCGTTTTAACGGGGCTTTACTCCAAAGGAGGTTTTGTTGATTGCAGCCTAAGAACAAATTAAATAATGTTGGATATGTTTTACCCACACTTATTTTCATAATATCAATTTTTTTGATTCCTATTGTATATACTGTAGTCATTTCTTTCTTTAATTGGAATCTGTTAAGACCTGATTTAGGAATAAGTTTTGTAGGATTACAAAATTATACAAGAGCTTTTAGAGACTCTTTTACCTGGGAAACAATGGGAAGAACTTTCTACTTTGTTATAGTTTCAGTTCTTTTGGAACTAATATTTGGTTTTATAATAGCTCTTTCGCTAAATACAGAATTTAAAGGTTGGAAAGTTGTTCAATCGATAATTTTAATTCCTTTCATGATTGCTCCAGTTGTAGTCGGATTCGTGTGGAAATTTATTTTAAATCCTGATTACGGTCCTTTACCACAACTTTTAATGAACATAGGATTTGGTTCAATAGCAGAAAATCCATTGTTAGCAAATCCAAACTCTGCCATGTTCATGGTCATATTAGCGGATGTTTGGGAATATACCCCTTTTGTTACTTTAGTTTTATTGGCTGGTTTAAAAGCTTTGCCACAAGAACCATATGAAGCCGCATATGTGGATGGAGCTTCAGCTATTCAAAGATTTTTTTATATAACTCTACCTTTACTACGACCCTCAATCATGGTTGCTATTGTAATTAGGACGTTAACGTCTTTAAGAGTATTTGACACCATTTTTATCATGACGGGTGGTGGACCAGGTTCTGCTACAGAAACACTTTCTTTTTATGGTTATAGAACTGCATTTCAATCATACCAAATGGGATATTCGTCAGCGATTAATCTGATCTCATTTTTCTTAGCGATTGTTTTTACTTTAATCTATATGAAAATATTAGGGTGGGATAATAATGAGTAAAAGTAAAATTATAAAAGTATTGTCATTGACAATAGTAGTTATAGCGTTAATTTGGACGCTTTACCCACTTATGTGGATTCTTTTTTCATCCTTTAAAACACCTATTGATCAGTTCACTATTCCACCAAAGTGGATCCCAGAAAATTTTACTTTAAGGAATTATAAGATTTTTTTTAGTAACACAGAATTCGTAAGAGCCTTCTTCAATAGCATTATAGTAACCGCCTCTTCCACTATTTTAGCGTTAATTCTTGGTATACCGGCAGCTTATGGTTTGGCTCGTTTTAAATGGAAACATACAAGTCTATTGTCATTTATTATACTGTTAGCACGTATGACTCCTCCAATTGTTATGGTGTTACCTTTTTTCTTAATTTCTCGCATTCTAAATCTATCAGGAACATACATCCCTATTATCATTGCTAGTTCTTTTTTCAGCGTACCTTTTGCGGTGTGGATGATGCAAGGCTTTTTTTCTGAAATTCCTGAATCACTAGAAGAAGCTGCTATGATAGATGGTTGTACAAGATTTGAATCGTTGAGAAAAATAGTTCTTCCTTTAGTATTACCAGGGATTTCGGCAACTTCGATATTATGTGCACTCGTATCATGGAATGAATTTTTATTCGCCTTAATTTTAACTGGTCAGGAGACCCGAACACTGCCGGTACTTGTTAATATGTTTGTAAGTGAAAAGAATGTTGATTGGGGGGTAATGAGCGCTGCTTCGTTGATCACTGTTATACCCATGATAATCTTCGGCCTACTCGTTCAAAACAATTTGGTCAGAGGGTTAACTGCAGGAAGTGGAAAATAGGAGTTTTATCCCCCTCAGATCCCCTTTCTTATGTTCAGTTCACTAAAAACTCATCTTTTAACCGTCAAAGTAAGGAATTTGCCTACCGGATAGGGGAGATTTTTAAAGATACTTTTGGTTGCTGCAATATTTGCTATTCAGCGGAGGCAATTGCCTCAATCTCAATTTTGACATCTTTGGGCAGTCGAGCGACTTCCACAGCACTACGGGCGGGATAAGGTTCAGTAAAGAATTCCTGATAGACTTCGTTTATTGCTGCCATTTCATTCATGTCCTGGATAAAAAGGGTGCATTTAACTATTTTATCCATACTTAAACCCGTTTCTTCCAGGATTTTTTTAATGTTTGTTAAAGACTGCCTGGTTTGGTCCTTAATATCATCACTTACTAGTTTCCCTTCAGCTGTGAAAGGAATTTGACCACTTGTTATAATCAGATTTCCGATTTTAATAGCCTGAGAATAGGGGCCAATTGCAGAAGGAGCATTTTTTGTCTTGATCGCTATTTTTTTACTCATTTTTTATCAACCTCCTGATGTTGTAAAATTGCTCTCTTTAGAATCTCTTCAATCATGCCACTTTATTCTACTGGTTTTAACCTGCCAGTGAAATGTCTTAAAATTTCTGGTTCATATGTGAATTCTAAGCCCTTGAGCGAATTAGATATATCTTTTACAGCTAATAATCCTTCAGCAACGTAATCAAGGTGAGTGTAAGTATAGACTCTTCTTGGGATAGCCAATCTTAAAAATTCAAAAGGAGATTCAAGTTGTTCACCGGTCTGAGGATCACGCCCCATCATTAATGATCCAACTTCTACTCCACGAACTCCAGACTCTAAATAAAGTACGTTTGCCAATGCTTGAGCTGGAAACTGGTAATAAGGTATATGAGGAAGCATTTTTTTAGCATCCACAAAAACAGCATGTCCTCCAGTTGGATATTGAATTGGTACTCCACCCTCTCTTAACCTATCTCCCAAGTATTTTACTTGTCTTATTCTATAATCCAAATAATCAAATTGAATTCCTTCTTTTAAACCTCTTGCCATCACTTCCATATCTCGACCGGCTAAACCACCATATGTAGGAAATCCTTCTAAAGGGACAAGAGCTGCTTTTACTTGATTAAACAGGGCTTCATCTTCTTTAATCCCAATTAATCCACCTATATTTACTATGGCGTCTTTTTTTGCACTCATGGTGAACCCATCGGCATAACTGAACATCTCTTTCACTATTTCTTCTATGGATTTTTCAAAATATTCTTTTTCTCTTTGCTTTATAAAATAAGCATTTTCAGCGTAACGAGCTGCATCTAGAAATACACGAATCCCATATTTATTGGCTATTTCACTAACTTGCCTTATATTTTGCATAGAAACAGGTTGTCCACCCGAACTGTTACAAGTTATAGTTATTATGATAAAAGCAATACTATTACTTCCTTTATCTAATATAAAGGATTCCAATTTTTCCAAGTCAAAATTTCCTTTAAAGGGATGATAGGTATCTGTATCAAGAGCCTCTTCTATAACTAAGTCGACAGGTTTACCTTTAGCTAATTCGACGTGTGCCTTAGTTGTATCAAAATGCATGTTACTCAAAACGTATTGACCAGGTTTTTTAATTAAAAGGGGGAATAAAACCTGTTCTGCTCCTCTTCCTTGATGAGTTGGAACAAAATAGTTATGTCCAAAGATTTCTCTACTTGTTTCCCATAAATGGTAGAAACTTTTACTTCCTGCGTAAGATTCATCTCCCAACATCAATCCTGACCATTGATTATCGCTCATTGCGCCAGTACCGCTGTCAGTCAACAAATCAATGTAGACTTCTTCTGATTTCAAGGCAAATAAATTATAACCACCCCTCTTTAAAGCTTCTTCCCTTTCTTTTCTTGAAATTTTTTTGATAGGTTCCACCATCTTAATTTTAAAAGGTTCTGGGTTTGCTTTTATCTCCATTTTTCTCCTCCTATTCAGTATTTGAAGCTCTTTTTATTAATTTTCTAAAAAACAACAGAATTTTTCACCCCTTTTTAGAAGTTGATTCATTGTGACACCATTTTTATTATGCCGACTCAATTCAACAAAGTCAAGTTATATTAAAATTTTTAAGGTAATACAAAAGATAAGAAAAAAGATTAAATTTTTCAAAAAAATCCCAAAACCAGAAAGAACATCTTATATTTTTTTAGGGATATAAAATATTCCAAGGTTTTTTCACAAGAAAAACAAAAAGGTGATATAATAAATAAACGAATGAATATTGCGTCAAAAAAGTTTTTCTTTTTTTCGGCAAGGAGGTTAATCTAAGGGAGGCTCATTTAAGGTTGGAAAAAGAAACAACAGTGAACGAAAAAAATTATTATTCTAGGTTAGACACGTTTATAAGAAAAAATTATCCCGAAATAAAATTGGGAGCTATTTATGGTTTGATAAGAAAAGGTTTTGTTAAAGTCAATGAAAAGAGGGTCAAAAAGAACAATTATATCTTAGAAATAGGAGACAACGTTAAAATTATTCTGGATGAAAATAAATTAGAAGAATTATCCAGACCTACTCAACCTTCTTTAAAGGCAAGACCAGTCTCTTTTGACATTATCTATGAAGATAAAGACCTTCTAGTGATAAACAAACCTGCCAAAGTGTCTGTACATCCGGGATCTAAAGAAGAAATGGCAACGATAATCGAAGGAGTGATGCATTACTCACGAGGTGAATTTGAGCCTCACTTGGTACATCGTTTAGATAAATTAACATCTGGGGTAATGGTTGTGGCAAAAAACAAGCAAACAGCTCGTGAGTTAACACAGTTAATCAAAAGTAGAGAAACAAGGAAATACTACTTAACCTTATTGGTAGGGAATTTAAATAAAAAAAGTGGAGAATTAGTTTCTACAGTTTATGGTAAAACAGCACAGTTAAAATTTAACCTTAAGAAAAAATTCGATTTATTTGGTGAGCTATATTCTTTGGTAGAGATTGAATTATACACAGGCAGAAAACATCAAATAAGAGTTCAATTCGCTGATTTAGGTTTTCCCATCGCTGGGGATGATAATCACGGGGATAAAAAGCAGAATAAGCTTTTAAGAAAAAATTATGGTTTAAAAAGAATTTTTCTTCATGCGAGTAAGATTTCTTTTGATTATAATAATAAGCATTACGATTTTTATGCACCGCTGAGTGAAGATCTTCAAACTGTATTGGACAAACTGGAGAAAAGCCCAAAGAGGAATTGAGGGATCTAAAATGAACAAAATAAGAAAGCCGATAATTTTTATTACTTTATTTAGCTCTTTGATTTTCTTCTTTTACGCCTTTTATATTGATTATCAAAATTCTAAAAATTATTCTATACTGCCTACAGAAGATCAATTGAATTCTGAACAAAAAAGCGGCTATAATTACTTGGTTTATAACCAATATGCCATATTAAAAGACTTTGAATCTCAAGGCTTCGAAGAAGATCAATCTTTTCTAAGAGAATTAACAAACCAATACGATTGCCTACTAGTTGTCGAGTTTTCTGATTTTGATAAGTATTTTACAGAAATAAAAGATAAAATGAATAAGGACATCCTTAATAATATGAGATATGTACATTACATCAAACCTGGAGAAATAGATAAATTTGATGATCAGATGATAGTTCAAAGATTTCATAGGGCATTGAAAGAGAGAAAGATAAGATACTTTTTGTTCCCCGATCATCCAAGGACCCCAGAGCTAATAAGATTAGTTCAAAAAGATTTAGGAACCCCAGTTACAATCGATTCAATTAAGTACTCTTCTCCCAACGTTATCGTTCCATGGGTAGGTTTTGGACTCATCACAATGAATTTATTAGTATATATACCCCTTTTTGCTATCTTATATATTTTGGCTTTTTTCTTTTTATACAATTGGTCTTTCACTTTGGCCGCAACTTTGTTTTCAGTCATCATCTTTTTTAGAATTTCTAAAAATAACCTCCTAAAAATAATTGGCTATGCTTTATTATTTGGAGTTTTAGTGTATATGAGCGCTTACAACTCTTTATTTATCTTCAAGCTTAACAACGTTAGAGGGATCAAAATTCTACTTTTAGTTTTGCCTTTGTTAGTACTGTTGAAAGCGTTTATGGATTTTACCGGTTTTAGATTTAGCAAATTTAATATCGCGGAATCTTTTAAGAAGGTTAAAGAGTTTAAATTTAACAAGTCGGATATTTTATTACTTATTTTTGTCGCATTTGCTGGAATTATATACATAGTAAGAAGTTCAAACTGGGCTTTTGTTACAAATTTTGAAAGAAGAGTTAGGGATGCGTTAGAAAGAGCGCTTATATCAAGGCCGCGAACAAAAGAACTTATTTCGTACTTGTTTTATTATACAACTCCTCTTTCAGGGAGAAGTTTTATATGGGACTTTTTTAAGGCTCTACTACCGGTATCGATACTGGACACTTTTTTACATATACACACACCGTTGAACTTGAGTGTCTTACGAACGCTCAACGGTTTTTTAGTTTCTCTTTTACTTTTGTTAGTTATAATATTAATAGAAAACTTGTATAGAAAGTTTACATATTCAGCTCATGCACCGCAAGAAGAAAATATTAGCCAAGAAAATTCAACCGCCGAGGAGGGGATAGAATGAATAACTTGAAAGTTTTTTTAAGAAGCATAGCAATTATTGGAAGTATCGTGGTAGCGGGACTTTCTGTCTACTTGTTTTATCTTGAAAGTGTCAATCAAAGACTTTTCGAGTATTTTAATTTTTCGGATTTTTTAAACTTTCTTTTTATAGGTTTATTTGTCGGATTGGTAGGAGGTTTAATATTTTTTTATTTTCTGTTTCTATTTAACAAAAAATACGGTATGACATTTTCGATCATACTACTTAGTGTGCTTTCTGCTTTGTCTATTGTTGTATACTCTTCAATGATTTTAAGCGTTATTTTTATTGCCAACCTTATTGGATTATCTTTGGCAATATATTTCACAAGGCAAAAGCCGGAAAACAAAAAGTACGTTAAACCTTCATCGCCCAAAACTGCCAAAGAACAAACTGACAAAAATTCAGAAAATTAATTCAAAGGCGCCGTATATTGAAACGGCGCCTATTGATATCATTTAACTTTTATTTTTCTCTCATTGTAAACGGTCACAGCTTCTTTTAGGATATTACAAGCCTTTCTTAACTCTTCGCTGTTTAATACATAAGCGATCCTTATTTCTTGCTTGCCAGCACCTGGTGTAGCATAAAAGCCTGACAACGGTGAAACCATTACAGTTTCTCCATTCACATCGAAGTCTGTAAGCATCCACTTAATGAACTCCTCAGAATCATCGATCGGTAGTTTAACGGAGAGATAAAATGAACCATGGGGTTTCTTACAAACGGCTCCTTCGATCTTTTTTATCTCTTCGTATGCAGCGTCCCTTCTTTTTTGGTACTCTAATGCAACACCTTGATAATAATCTTTCCCCAAATCCTTTAGTAACCCTAAAACACCAAATTGAGCCAACAAAGGTGGAGATAATCGAGATTGAGCAAATTTCATAACTTGCTCTAAAAGTTTTTTGTTTTTTGTAGCAAAAACTCCAATTCTTGCGCCACAAGCACTGTATCTTTTTGACACACTGTCTATCAAGATGAATCTGTCTTTGTCTTCAAAATCCATGACGGATACATGCTTAGTTCCATCAAAAGTGAATTCTTTATATACCTCATCTGATATTACAAATATGTCTTTTTCTTTTGCAAAGTCAACGATTCTTTTTACTTCTTCGTAACTGTACACAGCTCCTGTCGGGTTTGAAGGATTTGAAAAGATTATTGCCTTAACGTTTTCGTTGTAAGCCTTTTCGAATTCTTCTATACTTGGAACAGCGTAGCCGGTTTCCGGATCCGATTTCACTGGGCAAAGTTTTACATTTAGCATCTCTGCAAAACCTTTATAATTAGCATAAAAAGGCTCTATAACCATTACTTCATCTCCTGGATCTGCAACAGATGCCAAAGCGAAAATTGCTGCCTCGCTTCCACCTGTAGTGACGATCAACTCTTGGGAGTCAAAGTCTATATCCCACAACTTATAATAATCGGAAAAAGCCCCACGTAACTCTAATAGCCCTGCAGAATGACTGTAATAAATTACTTTGGATGAGTACTTTTTTATCCCTTCGAAGAATGCTTTAGGTGTTTCAATATCAGGTTGCCCTATGTTTAAAAGGTAAACTTTTTTACCTTCTTCCTTTGCCCTTTCTGCATATGGAACTAATTTTCTAATAGGAGAAAATTGTGTATTTAAAACTCTTTGAGATATTTTCATATCTTGCCCTCCTCATTCTCATTTTTATTATCTCTTCTGAGACTTGCTCCCCTTTGCCCCGCTCCCCACCCCGTTTCGTTCCCCATTCCGTAGGGATAAAGTATAAATTTATTTTCTAACAGTTCTTATTATAATTTAAATAAACTAAAAAGTCAAAGGACGCCAGAGCTGATTATAAGTGAATATAGCTTTTTACAGGCAATTATTCAAGCAATGAAAAAAAATTCATAGAAAATATTTTCTCATTAACGAAAGATATATTTGAACTGTTGTATTCAAAGAGTGGATGTTGTATAATTAAGTGAAAAATACAGCTTTTAGTTTATTATTGGATTTCTACTTAGAGGGAGGAATTTATATTGAAAACGAAAGATGTTGCAATTTCTGGTATAATGATTGCCTTAGTTTTTGTTTTAACCTTTGCGATAAAAGTTCCTGTCCCGTTCACAAGGGGCTACGTACATTTGGGAGACAGCATGATATTCATTTCAGCAATTTTGTTTGGCAGGAGGGTTGGAGCTTTAGCCGGAGGATTAGGTTCGGCTTTGGCGGATTTGGTTGGAGGTTATGCTTATTGGGCTATACCTACTTTAATTATAAAGTCCGTTATGGGGGCTTTAGTCGGTTGGATTTCCGATAGTTATAGAAACAAATATTCTGGCAAAAAAGAACTTACAATTTTTCTCTCAAGTATAGGTATATGGTTGGCTTTTTCTTTAACTCTTTCCTTATTCTTAAAAAACTTGATAGAGAATTTAGCTACTTCTCCTTTCACTAACAATTTAATGAATGAATTGGGATATGAAAATATAGAAGAGTTAGAAAATTTTTTATTAAACGCTAGGGGATTAATCAACATTATTCTTTTAGCAATACCAATAGCCATAATACTAATTTCGTTGTTTCTTAGGGGGAAGGATTCAAAAATCTTCAGATTAGGTAATTTGATGGGAAGTATGATAGCCGGTCTATGGATGGTTATAGGATACTTTTTTACAGGTAGAATTATAGTTGGTAATTGGGTGATGCCGATTTTTGAGGTACCTTGGAATGTTTTACAATTCACCGTAGGAATTCTCGTTGCATACATAGTGCTATTCGGTCTACAAAAGACAAAACTTTTTGAAAACTCCCAAAAGTAAAATAAGTAATCTCGGTTGCATAAGCAACCGAGATCTTTTTATTCTACTATTATTTATTTTAGCAACATTTCATACCTTTTAGTAACTTCTTCCCAATTAACTATGTTCCACCAAGCTTGTATGTATTCCGGTCTCCTATTTTGATATTTTAAATAATAGGCGTGTTCCCAAACATCTAAGCCTAACAAAGGTTTTAAACTGTATGTAATAGGATTATCTTGATTCGGTGTGGATAGAATCGAAAGATGCCCGTAGTTATCTAATACTAACCAAGCCCATCCGCTCCCAAATCTTGTTGCTGCAGCATTTGAAAATTCCTCTTTAAATTTGTCGAAACTTCCGAAAGTCTTATCAATACTTTCAGCTAACTTTCCAGAAGGTTCGCCACCACCGTTGGGTCCCATTATTGTCCAAAATATGGAATGATTGTAATGTCCGCCTCCGTTATTCCTTACTGTTGTTCTAATATCTGCTGGTATATTGTCTAAATCCTTGAGAATGTCTTCTATACTTTTGCTTGCCCATTCAGGATATTTTTCTAAGGCAGCATTTAAATTTTTAACGTAACCTCCATGATGCTTAGTGTGGTGAATCTCCATTGTTGTAGCATCTATGTAAGGTTCTAGAGCATCGTAGGGATAACTCAATTTTGGTAATTCAAAAGCCATTATTACACCTCCATAATTTGATTTAAATGCCGATAATTTTTATCGTAATTAAATTATACCACACATTTTGTTATTATGCAAGTCGAATTTGAGGTTCATATATTTTTAATAAATCTTATAAAAAGAGGAAAATGTTTGTGTTATAATTACCTTCGGAATTTCGAAAAAATCTGCTGGAGGAAACCAAATGAAGGTTTTTCTGAGTGATTTGCACATCGGTTTAGGTAATGAATCAGATGACTTTATATACGATGACAGACTAATCAAGTTACTACGTGATCTTGATGATGAAAACAATGAGTTATATATCGTTGGAGATTTTTTCGAGTTATCTAACTTAATCAATGATGGTCTCATGATGGATACAGCTTCTGAATATGCAGAAAAATTTGATCCGTCTTTAATAGATACAATATTCGCTAGCCATGAAAAGATGATCGAAGAGCTCCGAAAATTTTCAAAAAAACATAACATTTATTATATCGCAGGTAACCACGATTACTATGTTCTTTTGAATCAAAAAATAAACGAAAAAATCAAAGAAGCATTCGAGAATTGTGAAATTTTACCCTATTATTATGATCCAAACTTAAGATTATTTGTTATACATGGTAATCAGTTCGATATAGTCAATCGATTGAGCAAAGATAAAGATGGAAACCTTATTCCGCCATTTGCAGAGTACATGAACAAATACATGAATTATAATTTTGGAAAAGTCGCCGGGAAAATTCTACCTGCTGAGCTTTTTTCAGATTATCAAAATATTTATCCTCAGTTGGATGTTTTCAAGTGGTTGGATATCGTAAAAGAAAAATATGATCTTAATTACAATTTAAAAAACAAATGGATCGAAACCTTCACACAACTAATTAAAACTCCTCAGGTAAAGAAATGGATGAAAATCAATTTTCCGGGTGTAAATATTCTATCCAATATATTCGTGAATAACTTAGGGGGCATGAAATTAGGTGAAGCTATAGTTAGGGCAGGAATGTTCTTTAGAAGTATGAGAAATTCGAATTCTCTTTTAATGAAAGCAGAAGAACTTTTAAATGATAAATTCTATATACCGAAAGAATATCTTATTGGGTTTTATGATCAGGATATCTCTTTTGCTAAGGGAGAAATACAGGGAATAGTTATGGGCCATAACCATAGAGCGTCCTTTAATATCATAAAAAACGGAGGCTTAAAAGAAGTTTATATTAATACTGGAACATGGAAATTCATGGTAAATAGAAATTTTGGAATAAATAGAAATGAGTTCGTCAAAAAAAAATTAATTTCCTATCTATTGATAGACGACTCGAATAAATCTATGAATTTTAAATTAGTTAGGGAAGAAGCATTTTAAATTATTAAAATTGTATGTTAAATTTTACCCAAATGAGAAATAGAAAAAAAGTAATTAGAATATAATTAAATAAAGTGTGATGATTTAATCACATTGGTTTTTTTGTAATTATAATTTTTTCATAAAAATAGCTAGGAGGGAAACAGATGGGAAAAAAGTACGTATACGTGTGGAATAAAAACCGAGTAGAAGGTAACTCGAAAATGAAAGACATTCTTGGTGGAAAAGGTGCTAACTTAGCAGAAATGGCATCTTTAGGTTTGCCAGTACCTCCAGGTTTCACTATTTCAACGGAAGTATGTAAATATTATTGGGATAATGGCAGAAAATTCCCAGAAGATCTTAAATCGGTTGTTGAAGAAGCCATGAGGGAGCTTGAAAACGTTACGGGTAAAAAATTCGGTGACAACGCAAATCCTCTCTTGGTTTCAGTCAGATCAGGTGCTGCTGTTTCTATGCCTGGAATGATGGATACTATATTGAATTTAGGTCTTAACGATGAATCAGTAGAGGGATTAGCCAAGCTAACTAACAACGAAAGATTTGCTTGGGATTCTTATAGAAGATTTATCCAAATGTTTGGTGATGTTGCACTGGGTATCGCCCATGAAAAATTTGAAGAAGCCCTTAATGAAGTCAAAAAAGAAAAAGGCGTAAAACAAGATTTGGAATTAGATGCGAACGATCTTAAAAAAGTTGTTGAATTATACAAAAAACTGTACAAAGAAGAGGGAAAAGAGTTCCCACAAGATCCTATGAAACAGCTTTGGATTGCTATTGAAGCAGTTTTCGGAAGTTGGAACAATCCAAGGGCTATAAAGTATAGACAAATTAATGAAATGGACAAACAAGGGCTTTTAGGAACCGCTGTGAACGTAGTTGCTATGGTTTTTGGTAACATGGGAGAAGATAGCGGTACAGGTGTGGCTTTCACAAGAAATCCAAACACTGGTGAAAAGAAATATTACGGTGAATTTCTAACCAATGCACAAGGCGAAGATGTCGTTGCTGGTATAAGAACTCCAAAAAGTTTGGATGAGTTAAAGAGTATCAATCCTAAAACATATAACCAGTTACTTGAGGTTATGGATAAATTGGAGAAACATTTTAGAGATATGCAAGACATAGAATTTACAGTTGAAAAAGGGCAATTATATATGCTTCAAACAAGAAGCGGAAAAAGAACTGCTGCTGCGGCTGTTAAAATTGCGGTAGATATGGTAAAAGAAGGTCTCATAAGCAAACAAGAAGCAGTGATGAGAGTTAAGCCCGCAGATATAGAAAAATTACTACATCCTATTTTCGATTCTGAAGAATTAAAAAATGCCCAATACATTGGGAAAGGATTACCCGCATCTCCTGGTGCTGCAACTGGAAAGATTGTTTTTAGCGCAGACGATGCTGAAAAGCTGGCAAAAGATGGTGAAAAAGTAATTCTCGCTAGACCCGAAACATCCCCCGAAGATGTTGGCGGTATGAACGTTGCAGAAGGAATATTAACATCACGTGGAGGCATGACTTCTCATGCTGCCGTAGTTGCCAGAGGAATGGGTAAGACAGCTGTTGTTGGAGCAGAAGATATAGTCATCGATTTAAAAAATAAAGTTATAAAATCTAATGGAGTTGAATTAAAGGAAGGCGATTGGATTTCCATCGATGGAAACGAAGGAAAAGTTTACGCTGGAAAAATCAAAACAGTTAGACCCGAAGGATTAGCAGGGGATATTTCAGTATTGCTTGAGTACGCAGATGAGGTTTCAGTTTTAGGGGTCAGAGCAAACGCAGATATCCCAAGAGATGCAAAAGTTGCAAGGGAGTTCGGAGCTCAAGGAATTGGACTTTGTAGGACAGAACACATGTTCTTTGGACCAGAAAGAATAAACAAGATGAGAACTATGATCGTCTCAAAAACAGAAGAACAAAGAAAAGCAGCTTTAGAACAACTGTTACCATTTCAAAGATCAGACTTCAAAGGATTATTTGAAGAGATGGAAGGATTTTCTGTTACAATAAGGCTTTTGGATCCACCTCTTCATGAATTTGTTCCAGAGAATGATGAACAAATAAAAGAAGTAGCAAAAATGATTGGAATCAGTGAAGAAGAATTAAGAAGTACAGTTAAAGATCTAGAAGAATTTAACCCAATGATGGGTCACAGAGGTGTGAGATTAGCTATCACTTACCCAGAAATAGCAGAAATGCAAACAAAAGCAATAATTTTAGCCGCTATAGATATGATAAAAGAAGGTAAAAAGGTACAACCAGAAATAATGATCCCATTGGTTGGAAACGTAAAAGAGCTCACCATCCTTAAAGAATCTGTCAAAAGGATAGCTGACGAATTAATAAAAGAAAACAACGTAGACTTAGAATACAAAATCGGAACAATGATCGAAGTCCCCAGGGCCTGTGTTGTTGCTGATCAAATTGGTGCTGAGGCTGATTTCTTCAGCTTTGGAACCAACGATCTTACACAACTTGGCTTAGGTTTTTCAAGAGATGATTATGGAAAATTCATTGGAGATTACATTGAAAAAGGTATCTACGAAAAAGACCCATTCCAACAAATCGATAGAGAAGGCGTTGGAAGATTAATAAAACTTGCTTTGGACGGTGGAAGATCAACAAACCCAAAATTGAAGGTAGGAATTTGTGGTGAACACGGTGGAGACCCCGATTCTATTGAGTTTGCACACTTGGTAGGGTTGGATTATGTAAGCTGTTCTCCATACAGAGTACCAGTCGCTAGATTAGCAGCTGCACAAGCAGCGGTAAATTATAAAAGAGGCAAAACAGTTAATTATTAATCAACAGGTAAGAAATTCAGAAACAATCAGAGTTTTAAAAATAAGATATTGATCTTATTATAGTTACAGGGTGGAGACCTCTCCACCCTTTTTGTTATTTAGCCCATTAACTGTTGACTATTTTTTGCTAGTATGTTAAAATTGAAAAAATGTTTTATTATATCTTTTCCGGGGTGATCCATAATGAAGATAGTAGATTTGATTAAACAATCAAACAAACCTGTTCTTTCCTTTGAAATTATCCCACCTAATGTTGGAGAAAGTATTGATTCAATATTTAATGTTGTGGATAATTTAATCGAATTTTATCCTAAATTTATCAATGTCACTAAGCATGCCAACGAAATAGAATATGTTGAAGAAAATGGGAAGATCATGAAAATCATCCAAAAGAAGAGGCCTGGGACCGTCGGGGTAAGTGCTTCAATAAAACATAGATATAATATCGAAGTTGTTCCTCACTTAATATGTACAGGCTTTAACAAATATCAACTAGAAGACATTCTAATAGACCTAAACTATCTAAGGATAGAAAACATATTCGTCGTAAGAGGAGATAAGAAAAGGTATACATGGAAAGAAACCGATGAATACGAACATGCAAGTCAATTAGTTGAGCAAATAGCAAATATGAACAGAGGAATATACACGTTCCCAACAAAAGAACATAATTCTACAAATTTCTGCGTGGGCGTTGCAGGATACCCAGAAAAACATTTTGAATCCCCAAACTTTGAAAAAGATTTGGACTATTTGAAATTAAAGGTCGATATGGGGGCAACATTCATAATAACTCAGATGTTTTTTGACATCGAGTATTACAAAAACTTCGTTAATAAAGTTCGAGATCTCGGCATAGAAGTGCCAATAATTGCAGGCATCAAACCGTTGGGAAGCAAAAAAACACTATACAACATCCCTAAAACTTTTCATGTTAATATACCTAAATCCATTGTGGAAGAGTTTGAAGACGCAAAATCATCTCAAGATGAATATATTATAGGAGTAAGGCACGCAATAAAACTAATTGAGCAACTTTTAGAACTGGGAGTTCCAGGAGTACATCTTTTTACGATGGGGAAAGGAAAGATAGTAAAAGACGTTTTAAGTGCATTTAAGGGAATTTTTTAGAATTTCGATGGGTGGGGAGCAAAGGAGAAATAAAAATGGCACGCCCGGAGGGAATCGAACCCCCAACCTGCGGTTTTGGAGACCGCCGCTCTGCCAGTTGAGCTACAGGCGTATTGCTACAATATTATAACATAAAAGTAGAGATCTATCAAGCATTTTTTTCTTTAAATTAGAGTGAATTGATTTGTTAACAATAATGTGATAAGCTTATGAATAGAGAAATACAACGCGTATTTTAAAATAAGTGTTCTTCTATTTATATTATAAAAAATTTAATGTAATAGTAACTTTAAATTATACCTCGTCTTCTACTTTTTTCATACTTTTTACCAAATTTCTTTCTTTTTATAGTATACTAAGGAAGGATTATTTTAAGTCATGGGGTGAGCAAATAATGTTTGAAAACTTACAAAAAAAGCTGACAGGAGTCTTCAAGAACCTATCGGGTAAAGGAAAATTATCCGAAAAAAATATAAAAGATGCTGTTAGAGAAGTGAAACTTTCTCTCTTGGAAGCAGACGTTCACTATAAAGTGGTAAAAGAACTGATTGACAGAGTCAAAGAAGAAGCAATTGGATCTAAGGTTCTCGAAAGTTTAACCCCTGATCAAGAATTTATCAGAATAGTTAGAGACGATTTAATAGAATTGATGGGTGGTAAAGAAAACAATAAAATTACCATTTCTCGTAATCCAGGTTTTATAATGCTTACGGGTTTGCAAGGAAGCGGTAAAACAACAACCGCCGCTAAGTTAGCAAATTTTTATAAGAAAAAAGAAAAAAACCCTTTGTTAGTTGCTGCCGATACTTACAGACCAGCGGCTATCGATCAACTTGTACAGTTGGGTGAGGATATTGGCATTCCCGTTTTTACTGGTGACAGAGTAAACGCTTTGAAAATTGTAGAAGAAAGTAAAAAATATGCAGAAAAGCTTTTGCATGATATTGTTATTGTAGATACCGCAGGGCGTTTACACATCGATGAAAAGATGATGGAAGAGCTAGAAAATATAAAAAAATTAATCAATCCTGATGAAATTTTGATGGTTGTCGATTCAATGGTTGGTCAAGATGCAGTTAATTCAGCAAAAGAATTTAACGATAAATTGGATCTTTCTGGTTTTGTTGTTTCAAAACTCGACGGTGATTCTCGAGGCGGGGTCATCATCTCTATTAGGTACATAACTGGAAAACCCGTCAAATTAGTTGGTGTTGGTGAGAAGATAGATGATTTGGAAGAGTTTTACCCAGATAGATATGTTGGAAGAATTTTGGGAATGGGAGACGTACTTTCTTTCATAGAAAAAGTAGAACAAGATATAGATAAAAAGAAAGCAGAAGAAGATGCCGAAAGGTTTATGGATGGAAAGTTTGATTTAAAAGACTTTCTCGAGCAAATTCGACAAATAAGAAAATTAGGGCCTCTAAGTAGTCTTTTAGAAATGGTTCCCGGTGTCCCAAAGGAGCAAGTAGATGTAACAAAAGGTGAGCAAGAATTAAAAAAATTCGAGGCAATAATAAATTCAATGACCCCTAAGGAACGTAAAAACCCAGGAATACTTACTTATTCAAGAAAACAGCGGATAGCCAAGGGAAGTGGGACAACTCTGCAAGATATTAACAGACTATTGAAATCATACGATCAACTGAAAAAAACTATGAAGCAAATGAAGAAACTAAAGGGCAGAAAACTAATGAACAATCTACCGTTTTGAAATACCAATAATAATTAAAAATATATGGAGGTGTATTAATGGTAAAAATCAGATTGAACAGGATGGGAAGGAGACATCAACCGTTTTACAGAATAGTTATCGTAGACTCAAGAAACAAAAGGAGCGGAAAATATATAGAATCAATAGGATACTATGATCCTCTAAATAACTCAAACCAGTACAAAGTCGATGAAGACAAGGCTTTAGATTGGCTTTTAAAAGGTGCTCAACCCACAGACACAGCAAGAAGAATTCTTAGAAAAATGGGTGTTATGAAAAGATATGATGAAATAAAATTTCGATCCAGAAAAGAAAAGGACGTCAAAGAATATAATGAAATTGTTGAACCAGAAGGAGAAGAATTGAAAGAATGAAAAATCTGCTTTTAGACATTTTGAACAACATTGTTAAACATCCCGATGAGATAAAGATAGTAGAGTCCACTGAGGAACAAAATGTAATATTTGAAATATACGCAAATTCTGAAGATGTAGGTCAAATAATTGGAAAAGACGGCAGGACTATTAAATCCATAAATATTCTTTTAAACGCAGCAAAAAAAGACCCTGAAAAGAAATTTATTTTAAAAGTAATCAGGTGAGTGAATTGAACAGTTTATCCAATCTTTTGGACAACAAAATCTCTGTGGCAAAAATTGTTAATAGCCATGGAGTGCACGGAGAAGTAAAAATAGTACCTTTTACCAACGTAAAAGATGTGATAACGAACTTAGAAGAAGTTCTTTTATACAACACCTCAACCAGAAATTTCTTCTTTAGTAAGGTACTACAAGTTAAACCATTAAATAAATTTTTTGTATTGAACTTACGTGGAATAAAGGACATGGACGAAGCTAAAAAAATGATAGGGTATGAAGTTTTTATCGATAAGAAAGATCTTCCTTCTCTTAATAGTGAGGAATATTACTGGTATGAGATTTTAGATTCTGAGGTGTACTATGAAGATGGGGAATACGTTGGAAAAGTAGAAGAAATAATTCAAACAGGTGCAAACGACGTTATTTCTATAAAAAACCTTGAAGATGATAAAGAAGTTCTCATACCAATGACAGATCATTACATTGTTGAGTTAAAAAAAGAGGATAAAAGTATTATAGTAAAAAAGATAGAGTGGTACGAAAATGGAACAAATCAAGCGGATTAAAATTCGTGTTTTGACTATTTTCCCCGGTATGTTTGATATAATAAGAAACTATGGAGTAATCAAAAAAGCTATAGAAAAAAAATTAGTTGAAATAGATATACTCAATTTAAGAGATTACACAACCGATAAACACAAAGTAACTGATAAACCTGGTTACGGTGGAGAAAATGGAATGGTTATGCTGGCAGAACCTTTTTATCGTTTTTACGATGAATACATACTATCTAAGAACCACAAACCTTATGTAGTTTTACCTTCTCCCCAAGGCGAAGTATTTAATAACGATTTAGCTTTTGAGTTAGCAAAAAAAGAGGAATTAGTTTTTTTCTGTGGAAGATACGAAGGAATAGATGAAAGGGTTAGAAAGATCGTTGACAAAGAAGTTTCAATAGGAGATTATGTTTTAACCGGCGGTGAAATCCCTACCATGGTTATTATTGAAACTCTTTTAAGATTTTTGCCCGGAGTAATAGGTTCAAAAACAAGCGTGGAAAACGATTCCTTTTACAATGGGCTTTTAGATTATTCACACTACACCAAACCTCAGAATTTTAGAGGGATGCAAGTGCCGGAAATTCTGTTAAGTGGGGATCATGAACGTATTAGAATCTTTAGAAAAAAAGACAGTTTGTTAAAAACGATATTGAAGAGGCCAGATCTATTTATAAAGAAAGAATTAGATGAAGAAGAAAAAAAGATTTTAGTAGAGATTATTCAAGAAATGTTTAACAAAAACCCTGATAATTTTAAGGAGTCCAAAGATGTTTGATAAACTATATGTGGCCTTAATTCACTATCCTATTCTAAAAAAAGACGGAAGTATTGTTTCAACAGCCGTTACAAATTTTGATGTTCACGATATTTCAAGAACCTGTAAAACTTATAATGTTAAAAACTATTTCTTAGTTACTAACTTGCCTGCTCAACGAAAGATTGTAGAAAAAGTTTTAGATTACTGGCTCAACGGATATGGAGGAGAATTTAATCCCAACAGAAAAGAAGCGCTTGAAATATTTAAAATAAAAAATTACCTGGAGGACGTTATCGAAGAAATAGAAAAAAATGAAGGAGAACGACCAAAGATAGTTTTCACTTCTGCTAAAGCAAGAAATAATGTAGTTTCTTTCGAGGAACTAAAGAATAAGATAAAAAATTCTGACCATCCCTTTTTAATTCTTTTTGGAACCGGTTGGGGAATGCCAGAAGAGATTAGAGAAATTTGTGATTACGATTTAGAACCTATTAGAGCTAATGGAGAGTTCAATCATCTTTCTGTGAGAGCAGCGGTTGCTATAACGCTTGATAGATTAATAGGTGAAATTGTTTGATTTCTAGACTCTTCTGTTGTAGAGAATGTGGTTTTGCAGCTTTGTGCAAAATGTTTCTTTAAAATGCTTTAGAAACAATTTCCATATTCTCATTTGTGGAACAAATGATGTGCTGCTTTAGAAATGTTTTCCAAAATCTCGTTTGCTACGCAAACGATGTAAAGTCACTATGAAAAATAATATTTGGGAGGTTTTAAAAATGGACAAAATCATAAATGCAGTAGAAACAAATTATAAAAAAGAAGATATCCCTGAAATTAGGCCGGGAGATACTGTAAGAGTCAACGTGAAAGTTGTTGAAGGGGAAGGTGAAAAGAAAAGAGAAAGAATCCAACCCTTTGAAGGACTAGTAATAAAAATAAGAGGCGCTGGCCTAGGACGTTCTTTCACTGTTAGGAAAATGGGAGCAGATAGAGTAGGTGTTGAAAGAATCTTTCCATTTCATTCCCCATCAATAAGCAGCATAGAAGTACTGAAAAAAGGTAAAGTTAGAAGGGCTAAACTTTATTACCTGAGGGATGTTAAAGGGAAGATAAGGATCAAAGAGAGGAAGGATTGAGCCTTTTGAAAGAGGCTACTAAGAAGAAAATTAAAGATGAGACCTTAGATTGGATTTACGCCATAATATATGCATTGATATTTGGAACAATTATCAGACTGTACGTATTTGAAACAATGATGGTTCCAACACCTTCTATGGTTCCAACAATTCAAGTATACGACAGGTTGTTTGTAGAAAAAGTTACTTATGAATTTGCCGAACCAAATAGAGGCTCGATAGTGGTCTTTTGGACACCTTTTGTGGACATTAGGGCCCAACAACAGTTACGTACTTTTGATAGGTTTATGGATTTTTTTGCTCCAGCACAATTTGAGGGCCATGTAAAATACGTTAAGAGATTGGTAGGGAAACCGGGGGATACCTTAAGACTGGTACCGGTTGAAGAAACGTTTTGGGAAGATATTAAAAACGGAGAAATTCAAAGTACTCCCGAATGGTTAGATTTTATTATTGATTATTATGAAAGTGTAGATTATATCCCAACCCAGATAAAAAACAAGGTTTCAAAACTAGAAATAAACGGAGAAATACTACCTGAATTTGAAAATATTTATTATTTAAGAGATGCAATATTTGAGGATCCTAAATTTTTTGATTATATAGCCTATCCCGATCAATACCGTTATGAAATTGCTACATCTGATTTATTTTTTATGTATAAGGATAACTTCACGGGTAGGTTGATACCAGCTAAACCCACTATTGAATGGTACAGAGAAATGAGAGATACACTCTTATTTACCGATTTTTATGAAAATGAACTTTCAAAATTGGATTTACCTTCCTTAATATTCAAAGATGAAGAAGGCCTTGTAAATATAAAAATTCCAGAAGGATACTATTTCTTCATGGGTGATAACACATTGGAAAGTCAAGATAGCCGCTTTTTTGGATTTGTTCCTGTTGAGAATATTATTGGAACAACTTTTTTAAGAATTTACCCGTTTGACAGGTTCGGTAAGATATAGATAAGTATAGTAAAAACCGCCAAAAGGCGGTTTTTTAAGTTTAAGAATGGCGGAGACGGTGGGACTCGAACCCACACGGGGTGTAACCCCATCGGTTTTCAAGACCGACGCCTTAGCCAATTAGGCTACGTCTCCAAAACAATATGAATAAAATGTCCAACCCACAGGAATTATAACATATAAGGAGCTCTTTGTCAATGAAAGAATCGGATGAAAAGGTCCAAAAAATTAATAAATACATTGATATGCTGATTAACTATCCAGTAAATTTGACTGCCTATGAAAACGAAAAGGATGCCTTTGAAAACCTAATTTTAGACAGTATAATTCCTATTGAGGCAGAAGACAGCTTTTTAAATTCAAAAAAAATTATAGATATAGGAACCGGAGGAGGTATACCTGGTTTAGTATGGGCTATATACTTCCCAGAAAAAGAGTTTTATCTAGTAGATAGCGTATCAAAAAAGGTAGAAGCTTTGAAAACTTTTATAAAAGAGTTAAAATTAACTAACGTTTATTTGTTCTGTGAAAGAGCAGAGGATTTCGCAAAAACCCATCGAGAATATTTTGACTTTGCAACATGTAAAGCGTTAGCCAGAAGTGATATCGCATTAGAATATTTGACCCCACTTGTGAAAGTAAATAGCTATATATCCCTATTCAAAGGCCCATCTTACTTCAAAAATGAGAAAAAATATACACAAAACGTGTTGAACAAGTTAAATATTGCAGAGTTTAAAGAAATTGAATACGAAATCGGAGAAGACAAGAAGAAAAGGTATTTTATACTTTTTAAAAAAATTGGAACTACCTCTCAAAACTATCCAAGGCAAGTAGGTATTCCAAAAAAATTCCCTTTAGGAGAAACGAAATGATCAAAATTATTGTTGATAAGCCTTATGAAGGTTCTATGAATATGGCATTAGACATATCAATAGCCAAACTCAGTGCAATAAGAAAAATTTCTACATTAAGGATCTACCAATGGAAAGTTCCCACCTTATCCCTTGGAAAACATCAAAAAACAGGCAACCTAAACTGGGAGTTTATAAAAAGTAACAATATCTCTGTTGTAAGAAGGCCCTCAGGTGGTAGGGCGGTTTTACACAATAATGAAATAACCTATTCTTTTTCAACCTATATTAACTACGAAAACTTACCAAATAATCTACTTGCAAGCTACTTAAAAATCTCTCAAGCTCTAATAAGATCATTACACGAATTAGGAATTGAAGCGGATCTTGAAAGTTCAAAAAAAGAAGGTGTAACTAAAGATCTTTGCTATGATGCACCCTCATTTTATGAAGTGAAAGTTAATGGAAAGAAACTAATTGGAAGCGCACAATACAGAACGGCAACTTTCATTCTTCAACATGGTTCAATTCCAATTAAGCATGACTATGAAACTTACATCAACTCTTTTAAATACTCTCATACTGATTGGATAAAACGGCATTTAATTAGTTCAACCATCGATTTAGAAACAATTTTAAAAAAACCTATTTCAAAGATGGAGATTGCCAGAGCTTTTGAAATAGGTTTTAAGTCGGTCTTCAAAGAAGAAATATCAGAAGGTGTTTTAGAACAAGAGGAAATAATTCTTGCACAAAAAATGAAAAATAATTTTAACGTTCTGGAGGAAATGAACTAACAATTTGATTAACCAAGGGTTTTAAGCTTTGTTGAGTCAATAGATTAGCATATTCAACATTTATCCATTCTTTAATCCACTTTTCTGCATTTGATTCTGGAATTAATTTATTCTCTTTAAATAGTTCATCATCTTGTGCAGAGTTCAATATCTTTGCAAAGATGTCCGACACGAAAGCTTCAGTTGCTTCTCTCATACCTATTTTATTATAATTTATACCAGATACATTAAATGCTGGTCCAATTACGTTAGTCATTTACATCACCACCAAGTCGGCATATAGGTAAGTTTTAGCACTTTGAATAATTGCAATTATATCTTGAGGTGTTGCTCCAGCCGTTTTTAAAGCTGTAATCAGGTTCGCAACCGTTGCAGGTTTACCACTTATTTTGCCGTTTTCAACACTTACACTGAAGTTACCATAACTAACAGTGAAATCAGCCATTCCGACATCTCCTCCAAGAACTATTGTGCCCGTTCTTTCATTGATCACTATCTTAGCTTTTACATCGGGAGTAACCTCTATCTCTTCAATTAAAGCCAAAAAAGATATAATATCATCTTCAAAATATTTTGGAACTTCTACTTTAATTGAAGAGGGATCAAGAGCTTTTGCAATTTTTAATGAAAAAGTTGAATTTATTGCGTTAGCAACCCTCGCCGATGTTGTAAAATCTGGTTGTTTCAAGTTGATAGTCACCGTGTCTTCATCTACAATCCGAGCAGGAATTTCTCTCTCTATAATAGCCCCTTCAGGGATATAACCAACAACTTTGTATCTTTCTTGCAGGTTAGATGATGAACGAACATTGGCTCCACCAGTTAAAACATTACCTTGTGCAACAGCATAAACTCTATTATCAGCACCATAAAGAGGCGTTTGCATTAAGACTCCATTTTCAATTGAATCAGAATCTCCTATGGCAGCTACAGTAACGTCTAATCTCATACCTTCCTTGTAAAAAGAAGGTATATCAGCGAAAACCATAACAAGGGCGGTGTTTTCTGTTTCAACATAAGAGGTAAGATTGATGTTAAAGTTGGTCAGCATATTATTTATCATCTCAGAGGGTACATCCCCCGAATCTCCTGTACCATCTAAACCTGTAACTAAACCGATTCCAAATAATTGATTGTCCCTTGCACCTCTGAAATTCGAGATATCTTTTACTCTAACTCCAGCAAAGGCATAACCACTTATAATTAAAATTAATAAAAAGGTGACAAATAAATTTTTTCTCATTTTGACTCCCTTCTAAAAAAATATATTTGCTATTCCTGAAAGTATAGAAGTTAACCATGACGGTTCGTTAGGATCCTGTTGGAAAACTATATCTCCATCGTACCAAATCTTTGCATTAGCTAAACTAGAAGAAAAAATAGTTCCGTCTTTTGCTATGTTTTTGGGAGAAACATAACCTTCAACAATCATAGTATTCCTGTTATTCCCCACCTTAATTTCCTTTTCTCCTCTAATTTTTAAAAGTCCATTTTGGTCTTTTTCTTGAATTATACCAGATACAAATAGTTGGACCTCTGCAGAAGAAGAAGAACTTTTTTGATTGTTTTGTACACTAACCTGCGTTGGATCTCCAGCCCCAATAGGTAAAAAATTAGATAAATCTACCCCTCCCATTTTATTTACTACTGAGTTAACCGTATCAACAGACGCCTTTTTATAATCAGGCATATTTTCCGATAAAGAGAGGGAAGGATTTTCTGAAACAACGATGGTTACAACATCTCCTACTCCAAAATCCTGGTTATAGTTGTAAATAGAATTACCTTCTTCATCATTTTTATTCCACAATGACTCAGAGAAACCAAAACTAGTTAAAAATAAAAAAATCAAGAAAAAAATAAAAACTTTTGAAAACTTTTTATTAGTCATTCTTACAAACCTCCTAAACTAACAAGAAGTATAGGACCTTCCTTTAGTTTACCAGTTATTATGTTTCCGCTTTCAACATTCCTAACGCTCAAAGTATCTCCAAAATTCGCATTTGTCATAGCCCTTGCCAAAGTAGAAACCTTTATGCCCTCAAATTCTACCAAAACCGTTACAATGTCTCCAGCTTTAACATCAGGTATACGCTTCAAATAAGTTGAATCTACTATTTCACCTTTTTTTACATCTTTTGTTAATTCATAACTTCCAGATCTTAACAATTCTACATCTACAGGTTTATTGTTGATGGTTAGAACGTTTTTAGTAGCTGGTTCTGTTAATTCTTCATTCAACATTGTTCCTCTGGTTAAATCTTTGGAATATACAAGCACTTCTTCATATTTTGATACATTGGCAATAACTGTAAGTACCTTTTGATTGTTTTTATCGTCTTTAATGTTCAAGCTTAAATACAACTTATCGTAGCTTTGAAAGATCTTTATCACTTCTGCTGATAAAACCTTTTCAGGAAGAACCTTTAGATCAATACTATTCACAGTCAAAGAATTGTCGTACTCTTTTATCTTTTGCTGTAAAAAACTTTCTAAATCAATGTAATTAACATCTAGGTCTTTTTGATCGTTTTTGTATACAACCGTAACCGTACTTTCTTCAAAAACTAGTTCAAAATCGCTGTAATAACTACTCATTAAACCGTACAAAATTTTTGAAAGCTCTATTTCAGAATAAATTATCTTATCATTAACTATATAAGAGATAGTCCTATCTGACTTCATTTCTGGGAATATATCTTTGAGAGAAAAAATCCAATCTTCACTGAATATAACTGCCGGAATTGTAAAAACTATGCTCGAAAAAACAATTGATGATGCAAACAACATCACAGAAAAAAATATAATTTTGATTAATCGTGTCAAAGTCATCAACTCCCTGTCATTTAACAACTACCATCAAAAATACTCAAGGGAGATTACGGTTTATCTCTTAACATTTGAAACTGTTCTTAACATTTCATCAGCGGTTGTGATAGTTTTAGAATTAATATCGTAAGCTCTTTGTGCAACTATCATATCTACCATTTCTTTAACGACATCGACGTTAGACTTTTCTAAATAACCTTGTTGTAAAGCTCCAAATCCATCCTGCCCAGGTATCCCTTCCGTTGGATTACCGGAAGCAGGCGTTTCAGAATATAAGTTATTACCTATGGGTTTTAACCCTCCAGGGTTTAAAAATCTAACAGTGGTGAGATTCCCTACATTTTGAATCGTTCCATCTCCCAAAGAAACACTCACTATTCCATCCGGAGAAACGTTTATTCCCACAGAATTTTGAGGAATCACTATATTTGGAATAACCATCAATCCATCACTGGTAGTAAGTCTACCGTTGGCATCCAATTTAAAAGAACCATCTCTAGTATAGGCTATACTTCCATCTTGCATCTGAACCTGAAAAAATCCATCTCCCATGATCGCTATATCGGTAGAATTGTCTGTTGGCTCTATGTTTCCTAATGTGAAGATCCGTGTTGTTGCAGCCAAACGTGTGCCGTGACCTACATAAAGACCTGTTGGTAAGGTTGAACCTTGAGCAGTTGGAGTACCTGCTTCTTTTACAGAGGAATATAACAAATCTTGAAATTCAGCTCTTTGTTTTTTATATCCTGTTGTATCCACATTCGCTAAATTGTTTGAAATGATATCTAACTTTCTTTGTTCCGCATTCATACCAGTTGCAGCATTATACAAAGACACTAACATAATTTACCCCTCCATTTAAAAATCTTTATAATTATCTAAATTAGCTAAAAGTTTGAAGTTATTTCAATGAGCTTTGCGTTGAGTGAATCCCCTGTTGATACTGCTTTTTGTAGTATATCAAACTTCCTATTTGCTTCGATCATCTTAATCATCTCATTTAAAGCATCAACGTTTGAACCCTCTAGAAACCCTTGTCTCATATAGAAGTTATCTGCTTGTCCTATCTCTTCTCCTGTGAAATAATTTTCACCATATTTATTCAAATTCTCTACATTTAGGACGTTTAATCTTGTGTTTGTCCCTGATATATTACCCTCTTCATCCACAAAAAAATTATCCGGATTTACAACTATGGGGTTATTTTCTTCATCTAATACGTAATCACCACTTTTTGTGACAAGGTAATTTTCAGGACTTAGAGAAAATTCGCCATTTCGTGTGTAAAAGTAGTTACCGTTTCTCTCTATTTTAAAAAATCCATCGCCTTCTATTGCAAAATCTAACTTTCCGTTTGTTTCAAGTAAAGATCCTTGTTCGAGATTTGGAATTACATCGTCCAAAACAACCGAACTATAAATGTTTCCTATCGGTTCGCCTTTTCCCTGTGCATTTTGATATGATCTAATCTCTTTTTCGTATACACTTTTAAATAGGTTAAAATCCTTTTTGTAACCTACTGTGTTAAGATTAGCCAAATTGTTGGAAATAGAGTTCAATTCAGCAAAAGAGTTGAGCATACCAGCCGTTGCATTGTATATTCCTCTCATTTTATTTCCCCCTGTGGTGGATGTTTCTAATTTACTTGTACTTTGTTTAATAATTCTATGTCTTCTAACAAAATTCCTGTACCTTTTGCACAAACAAGATGAGGATCTTCCGGAATGTACGTTCTTACGCCAGTTTGCTCTGATATTAATTTATCCAATCCTCTTAGTCTTGCTACTCCTCCTACTACTATAAGTCCATTTTGCATTATATCCGCAGCTAATTCTGGAGGAGTTTTTTCTAAAATATTTTTTATTTTATTAATTATTTCATTCAATATTGGTTTGATTGCATAGAAAATATCGTCCGAAGTTAGTTTTAAATTAGAAGGAAGTCCTGTTTTGATATTCTGACCTTTAACTTCCATTTCAAGATTTTCTTCTTGAGAAAAAGCCTTGCCTATGTCGATTTTTAACCTTTCAGCGGTAGTTTCACCGATCAAGAATTTATATCTTCTTTTAGTATATTTAATTATTTCTTGATCCATGGCTTCACCTGCAACTTTTATCGTTTCACTTATGACACAACCTCCTAAACTCAAAATTGCTAAGTCGGTTGTACCCCCTCCTATATCAATGACCATGTGTCCGTTAGGTTCTGTTATATCTATTCCACTGCCTATAGCGGCGGCTAAAGGTTCGCTTATAAGAAATACTTTAGAAGCTCCAATCCTACTCCCCGCCTCTTTAACCGCCCTTCTTTCAACGTCTGTAGTTAAAGCAGGTATCCCTATGATTAATCGTGGTTTGTACATATTAAAGCCTTTAGATTTGGCTTTTTTGACGAAATATCTCAACACTTCCTCTATGATGCTGGGATCCGTAATAACCCCATCTTGTACAGGCCTAATAATTTGTATTTGACTGGGAGTTTTCCCAACCATATCTTTTGCTTCTTTTCCAATTGCTAACAACTTTTTTTTAATTTTATCAACTGCTACCACTGAAGGTTCTTCAAGGATAATCCCTTGACCACGTTGATATACTACAAAGGTTGCGGTTCCTAAATCTATTCCTAAATCAGATTTTGCCATAATTAACCTCCTGTTTTTTCTTTAAAGGGATTTTAGAAACTCTTTCGTCATTTTACATTAAGGGTTTTCGCCCATTAAAAACCCCCTAATTCAAAATCAAAGCTTATTATAAAAACCGTTTTGCATAAATCTGCAAAATGTGCCTGGCGGGAGTCGAACCCGCATCTTTGGATCCGGAGTCCAACGCTTTATCCGTTAGGCTACAGGCACATTAATTCCTTACAATTAATATTCAATTGAATTTTCTCTCTGTTTTCTTTAGATGTTATGATTAAATCATAATAATCTTTTAGGTCTGATATCAAAGTGGTACTTTCGTACCCTTTTTTGTAGTAGTACCAAAATATCCAAGGGTCTTTGGCAAAGATAGAAAAATTTTCCAACTCATTATTAATAGGAACATCCCAGATCAAAATATCTTTGTAACATGAAAAATCTTTTTTTAGATTATAAACTTCTTTTTCTACTAAGGCAATGGCATTTTCAGGGCTCTGAATAAAATTGGATAGAATGAGTACACTACTATTCTGGTCTTTGGTCCTTTTTACTTTTTTATAACTAACTTCTCCTCTAACCTCGCTATACAAAGAGGAAGTGGTCAATCTTTCATCTACAAAGTAAATTTTGCATCCTATTCTTTCTTTTACCCTTATGGCTTCATCTATACTCAAAAAACTCTGTTTTGAATATCTCCCAGACATGGAAATTGGTAATCCAAACACGATTAAATCGTCGTGGCTTAAATCCAATGAAACCAAGAATTCTAAGAGTTTTTCAGACTTTATTGTCTCTTTTGGCAATGGAATATTTACATCTTGTTTTAAAATAGCTATCCCACAATTACTCGTCCCATAATCGATTCCATATATTTTTAAGTTTTTAAAAGTTCCCATACGATATCTTTCTCCAATTTGACTAAATCATATTTAACTCCATTTTTATCTAATATAAAAATGGCTTTTTCTTTATCTTTAGAGGAAAGGCATAAGACTGGCGCACACGCTTGTAACACAGTTTTTGGGGGAGGAAAGATCTTACAAAAAACGCCGTTCTTCGTTAACATCTCTTTTATTTCTATTATTTGATAATTTTCATTTAGCAAAACCAAATCAAGATCTAACGTTGTTCTCAAATTTTTACTCATTTTATAAACTTCTTGCTCCTTCTTTAGGATTACCTTTCAAGAACTCAATTAATTCTCTTGTGTCTAAATTTTCATAGAAATTTATGGAATTTTTCAATATCCAATTATCTAATATATTTTCCTTAAAATTGGAACTTTCACGTAAATCCTTTAGATTAAAATTATTCAATATTTCTACTTCTTCTTCATTCACCTTTATCAACCCTGCATCTTCCATCACGTTTAAAACGGTCTCTGATAACGATTTATCACCCTTCAAAAGAGAATTTTGTATCTCCTCTACTTTGTAATGACCGTCGGCTATAAAATCATAGACTAGTTTTAATACTTTGAAAGATGGATATTTTCTTGAATACTCGTAAAGTAATTTAACTTTGAACCGATTATTGTAAGCCAATATGATAGTTGTTCTTTGAGTTTTTTTCATCCATGTAGAAACCAGGTCTAAAAGCTCTATGTCCGTCTTTGGAACATCCACAATAATCAAAATTGGAGAAAATTGTTTAACCTCAAACGCTATACCGTTGTTAGAAAAAGAAGTTATATAAAAATTAGCTTTTTCATTTTTAAATTTTTCTCTAGAAATAAGTTTTTCCCTAAAACTCATTGAATGGTTGAAAAGCCTTATATCGTTCTCATCAACTTGTAATTTTTCGTCTAACAGTCTCACTAAAGATTTTTGCCTCTCATAATCGTTCAAAACCAATATTTTTCCATTTCTTTCATTTGTGTAATCCTTCAAAAGTCCCAGAATATTGTTTCTTTCTCTAACCACTTCAAAACTATTATTATTCGAGAAAGATATAAGGATTTTAAATCCTGCTCTTTTTAAAAATTCTTTTAGCTCTTCGCTGTAAATAGAACTAAAAATACTAATTTTAGACTTTTGAAGAGCATATTTTCTAAATTGCTGATATTCAGGCACTTTTCTAACTACCGGATGAAATAATGAATAGTATGGTTCGTCAATAATAATTTCAGTTTGCATAGAATCAAGTAATTCACGATTTTTAATAAATTTGGGTACTGTAACGAATATCACACTATAATTAGATATAAGTTCTGGCGTAAGGGTGTATTGATTGTCAAAATATAATAAATTCTCAGGAAAATAAGTGTTTATTATCTTATATATATGTTCCAACAAACTGTTTGTTGCAGAAACAATTATCAGCTTTTGATGTTCTTCTAATGATAACTGAACCTTTTTCAGTAAAGAATCGTTTTTTATCTTACTTGGAAGAAACATCGCTACCTTATTTCTAGTTAAATTATCGTTTAATATTTCTACATTCATGATCTTGTTCAACTCATCATGAAGAATATTAGATGCAAAGTTCCATTTTGCAGTTTCATCTTGTTGTATTTCCTTATTAACCATCAAATCTTGCAAGTAAAATTTAACATAACTATTTTTTAAATTATAAGAGTTCTCTATTCTAAAGGTACCCACAAGATCTGTAAATAGGTCTTTTTTACTATTCTCTGTTAGCTCGCTTAATTTGTAACCCAAATCGTAACCTAAAACATCTATGATTAAGGAATCTTTATTGAGCGTTCCTGAAAAACTTTGAGCACCATTACGAAAGAATCTGATGTTTTCTAATTTAGCGTTTCTTATCAAAAAAACTGGTTCTTGATTCCCATAACCAAAAGGTTCTAACTTGTTTATATCTTCAAACATCGTTTCCCATATTCCTTCTATCTCCATATCCACATCAATTTGAGAAGTTAATTTTTTATCTCCATATAACTCTTTGTAAACCTCGTTAATCTCCTTTCTCAAAGCTTCTATATTTTTAGAAAGAATGGAAAAACCTGCAGCAAACTTATGACCGCCGAACTCTTCAAAAATCCCTCTTTCATTGACTTTGAGGAGGAGCTCCATTAAATCTATGCCCTGCGGACTTCTTCCGGAACCTTTACCCATTTCTTGATTTTTTGATATCATCAAAACGGGTTTATTGAATTGATTTGACAGTTTGGAAGCCACTATCCCAAGAACTCCCATATGCCAGTCTTCTCCACTTAACACCAATACCGGATCCTTTTTGTGCTGAGGGTACAAATCTAACAAGCTTAAAGAGTACAGATAGATTTCCTTTTCAGTGCTTTGTCTTTTTGAATTTAGCCGGAGTAATTCTGAAACCGCCTTTTTTAATTTTTCTTCATCTTTCTCGATCAACAGACTAAACGCAGACCGTGCGTCTGACATTCTTCCAGCAGCGTTTATCTTAGGAGCAACTTTAAAAGTGATGGTGCGCGAATTTATCTCAGAATCGACTATCTTCAATTCATCGAGCAAATATTTCAAGCCTTTCGTTGGATTGGATTTTAATTTATTTAATCCCATCTTAACCAAGTATCGATTTTCCGAAGTTATTGATACTATGTCAGCAATAGTACCTACTGCCACAAGATCTATATATTCAAAGGGGTCTAAAGAATTATCGTAACTTTTGTATAAGGCTTGTAACAATTTAAAAGTTACGCCTACTCCTGCCAGATCTTTGAAAGGATATTTATCGTCTTCCCTTTTTGGATTCAATATTGCATCAGCTTTTGGGAGATTTTCTTGTGGTAAATGATGATCGGTAACTATAACTTTCATTCCAAGAGTTTTTGCATACTCAATTTCTTGTATTGAGGTTGTACCACAATCAACAGTAATAATATTATTATAATTTTTGCCTTTTAACTCTGAGATAGCCTTAACGTTTAGACTGTAACCTTCTTCTATTCTAGATGGAATGTAAGAAGTTACATCGTAACCTAATTTTTTTAAGCCAAGATACAAAACAGAAGTTGCAGTTACCCCATCAACATCGTAATCACCGAAGATCGCCACTTTTTCTTTTCTTTCTTTGATTTGTTTGAGAATTTCTACGGCCTTTGACATATCCTTCATCAAATAAGGGTCATAACTTTCCAATTCCAAATGGTTTAAAAATTTATCTCCTTCTTCTGGTGTTTCGATATTTCTAGATACTAATAACTTTGCCAAAAAGTCGGAAATCCCCAAAGCACTAGACAAGGTTTTTGCAACTTTATCTTTTTGTTGATAATAAGAAGCTTTTGGGTCCCAAAAAACCTTCCATTTACTCTCCATATTAAATTTCTCCCTTCTCTTATTTTTTTTCTTTATAAATATTATACATTATTAGTACTAAAATATTAAAGAAAGATTTGTAAAGATTCAAAAAAGCTAAATTGTTGTATAATATTGAAGACTGGATGAGTCTAATTAGAAGGGGTGTAATTTTGATGAAAAATATATTATTGATAATCTTTCTTCTTACTCTATCTATTTTTTCATGGGCTTTAACCCTTGAAGAAATAGAAAATCTTTCAAAAAACCCCGCAACTCTGGAATTGTCATGGGAATATTTTTTAGAGTATATTATAGAAAATCCCAGTGATGCTAAAATTACTGAAACAGGTTCATTAATATCAGCTAAAATCTCTTTGTTTAATAAATATAGAAATTATAACTTTGCCAACTTTATTATTTCTGAAGATCTAAAAAATTTTTGTATTAACTTGGGAGTATTAGGCACCAATTTTTCCATTCCAGAGGATGATACCAATAAAATTTTATTCATCTTTCCTGAAATTGTCCCCCTTTTGAATGAAATATTTAATACCGGCAATTTTGAGGAATCTTATTATAAATATTTGTATAAATTAGAAGGATTGAAAGAACATTTGCAGGTAAATTCTTACGAAACCTTTATCAACACAACTATAAGTAATTCTCTTTCTTCGCCAATTTATTTCGATGAAGATGTTGAAAAGTTTATTGAAGTTTTTGTACCAGCTAATAATTATATCTTGTTTGAAAAGTTTATTTCTGAATCTAAATATCTAGTCGATGAAGATAAGTACCTAGGAGCATATAAATTACTGACATTTTTAAACAAACACAACTCCATAAATGAATCTATAGTAACATATTCTCAACTTAAAAATTATTTTGATCTAAAACAGAGGTTAACTTCATTAAACGACCAGGTTTTCTTTGTCGAAAAACAAGAACTTTCATTTTTTATATCTGAAGTGTACAAAGTTGGAGAGGATTTAAAAAATCTCACTATTGAAAAAAATTTACTTTACAACATATTTTTGCCGTTATTAAAAGCTTTGAATTCTAAATTAGAAAATATACAAGAAAAAGTACCTGTCGTTGATGAAAACTTTGAAAACTTGGCATTCTCTTTCAGCGAACAAATAAATGCCGAGATTTTGAAACTGCAAATGCATATTACGAGAATAGAAAACCTACCTACTGTGTCAGAAAGTGTTACATCAACTTTGGTAGAACAACCAACAGACTCACAAGAAGCATCAAGAAGGACACTCTTCGTTTATTTTTTGCTTTCTATTTTAGGAGCCTTTATTATAATTTTCTTGTATTTTGAATTGTACCCCTCGTATTCAAAAATCAACTTTTTATGTACATTGAAATTAGGTAAGTTTGCCACGCACTTGGCGGAAAAACTCATTTTAAAAAATCCAGAAGATTATAAGGCATTTCTAATTTTGGCAAAATCATATGAAGTTGCAGGGAAGTATAACGCTTCAATCAATGCTTATAAGACCGCCTTAAAATTAAAAGACAAAGCAAAGGATGGTGAATAAGTTGAATTTTTTAATAATTTCAACTACTCTAAAAAATATACTCGTTGCATTAAAAGATGAGAAGAATAATATTTATACAAAGACTTTGACTGAGAATAAATCCGGGAATTACCTTGCTAACGCTATCAAAGAAGTGGCAGAAGAATCAAAAACAAATTTAAAAAATATAGACGAATTTGGTATAGATATAGGTCCCGGATCGTTCACTGGGATCAGGGTAGCTATTTCTACTTTACAAGGTCTTTTAATAGATAACCCGGAAAAAGAAGTTTATACCTTTTTCTCTTCTGATGTTTTGTACCGTTCCGCCGTGAATAACAATCCCGACCTTAAGAAAAAGAAGTTGGCTGTCCTGAAAAGAGCCAGAGAAAATGCTGCGTATGCATCTATATACGAAAATGGGGAAAGAATCTTTGGTCCTCAAATGGTCTTTGAAGAGTTTTTTAAAGATTCTATGAACAATTGTATTTTAATAAATGAAGAAGCAGAATATTTTAAAAACAAATACAAACTGGAAAATGAAGTACTTTATTCAAACATTGATGAAAAGTCTCTAATTGAAGAAGTTATCAAAGGAAAGAGAGTAAAAATAAAAAACTTGGAACCTCTTTATCTTCAAAAACCTTTAGCGGTTGAAAATTTAGAAAAGCAAAAAAACAAAATAGGTCAATGATGAATATCTGTTTGCCTATTTTGTTTTAAAATCCTTATCTAAAATAATATGCAATGAGAAACCTACAAAATAACTCAAACTGTAAAGTATGTTTATAGGGGTTCTATATTTTAAATTAAGTAAGTAAATAAGGAAAGAGAGTATACCACCCGTTAAAAATGAATGCCACAATCCTCTATGTTTGGATAGTTTGTTAAAAATTATTCCTAAAAGTAATCCAACTAAAGTCCCTATAACTATCAAAATAAAATTCGAAAGGTTATAAGGAAAAGGTAGATACTCTTTATATAAGAAATCGTATTCAAAGAGATAGTACACACTTCCAAAAATTAAAAACAACCTCAATAATCTGTTTATAAAAGAGTTTTGGTGGTCAATATCTGGGAAATCACTCCCAACAACAAAGAGAAAATAGGAAATCACGATTTCACTGGAAACATAATAAACCTCGTAAAACAAATGACTATAAACAAAATTGAACACTAAAAAAAATACAGGAAATCCAAAAATACCGCTTAATATGTGAGTTTTAAAATTAGGCATTGTTTATATCTCTTATCTGCTCCTTTTCATCAAAAGCTAACACTTCTATAGGGAGTCTTTTAGTCCAAACTTCTATAATCCCGCCATTTTTAATATCTTTATAAAAAAGGAGTTTTGGATCAAAAAAACTAATCGTTTTAGAAAGTGTTTTAAAAATCGGCCTATTGTATTTTTTTAGTTGATTTAATGTTTTGGTAGTCAACTTATCTACTATTAAAGAATTGGCTCCTCCTTCAAACAGAAAATCAAAATAATCAGATATTTCTGTGATATTGATACTTTTTATCTCACCGTGGGCTAAATTAAAAGTTCCACAAGTGACAAATTCCCCGACAAATTTGTATAAAGGAACCCCTTCCAATTGATAATACTTTTCAAACCTTTTTAGAGCCTCAGGGGTAACAAATATAATTTTTCCCGTATACAAAACATTGTCTCCATTTTTTAACTTTTTCAACGCATCTAAAGAAACGGGATAATTTATGTTAAGCAAAACAAATTAGCCTCCTTATTGTTTTCCTACCACTTAATTGTACTCAGTTAAGAACACGTTGGCTTCCAAATATCAGATTTTAGTCGTATTTACTGACTATTTCGTACGTTAACGTTTTAAGAGAAATAACAAAATCTACATTCTCAATAACCACACGATCATCAGAGTTCAAAGTTACTGGGGCAAAATTCAATATACCTTTTACACCGGCTTCTATTAATATATTTGCAACCTCTTGAGCCACATTTGACGGAACAGTTAATATTGCAATTTCAAAATCAAGCTCATCGTTTTTATTTTTTAGTTCTTTGATATGTTTTATTGGAATACCAGGTAACAAAATAGAATTGATTTTCCTTTTGTCAACATCGTACGCCGCAACTATTTTAAACTTGTATTTTTCTAATTCTGGATAATGAGAAATAGCTCTGCCCAGGTTTCCTACTCCGATAATTGCAACATTCCAAACTCTTTCTGTTCCTAAAATCTTATGAATCTTTAAACACAGATTTTCTACATCGTAGCCTACGCCCCTCTTTCCAAACTCACCGAAATAAGACAGATCTTTTCTAACTTGAGAAGCCTTTATGTTGAGAGCCTCTGCAATCTCATGAGAAGAGGTCTTCGGTATCCCTTCCTCGCGTAACTCCCTTAAAAATCTGTTGTACATGGCTAATCTTTTTATTGTAGGTTTAGGCACTTTTGGTGATTTCATATTTACGAAAAAGTTCTCACCAACGTATTAATAACTCGCTCATATAATGTGGTGAAAAACTTTTTTCACCTCCTATTTGATATTTCTTATTTGACAACTATGTTTATAATCTTTTTTGGAACATAAATGATCTTTTGTATCTTTTTACCAGAGATATATTTTTGAACTTTGTCATCTTCTAAGGCATAACTTTTTACTTCATCTTCGTTTAAACTAACATCAACCGTTATCTGAGCTCTCAATTTCCCATTTATTTGTACGGCTAGCGTAATTTCTTCGGCCTTTAACGCATTTTTATCGATCTCAGGCCAACTTGCTTTAAATATGAACTCATCTTTTCCAAAATTCTTCCATAATTCTTCGCTTATATGAGGGGCAATAGGAGATAACATCAATACAAAATCTTCAGAAAATTCTTTTAGTAAGTTGAGGTTCCAATCTTTATCGTCCGTGTTATTTAGATATGAGTTTAATTCATTCAAAAGTTCCATAAGGGAACTTACAGCAGTGTTAAATTGAAAATTGCCTTCTATATCGCTCGTGATTTTCTCAATAGTTTGATGCAACTTTCTTCTTAAATCCTTTTCAGATTTATTTTTCAAAGGATAATTTGGCTTATTTTCAAGATGAATTATCTTGTCCTGTATTTTCATGTACGTATTCCAAACCTTATTCAAGAATCTATATGTCCCTTCTATGCCTGAATCATTCCATTCTGCATCCCTTTCGGGAGGAGCCATAAAAAGAATGTAAGTTCTCAAGGCATCAGTGCCATATTTTTCTATCATTTCTTCAGGAGACACAACGTTACCTTTTGATTTAGACATCTTAGCCCCGTTCCTGTATATCATACCCTGAGTAAAAAGATTTTTGAATGGTTCATCAAAACTAACATAGCCAAGATCTTTCAGAACTTTGGTAATGAACCTTGAATAAAGTAAGTGTAATATTGCATGTTCCACTCCACCTATATACTGATCTACAGGTAACCAATTATCTACATCTTCTTTATTGAAAGGTTTGTCTTCTAGCTTTGGATTCACATATCTCAAATAATACCAGGAGCTATCCACAAAGGTATCCATTGTATCAACTTCTCTTTTGGCTTTTCCACCACATTTTGGACATGTTGTTTCTTTAAAATCGGGATGATCGATCAAAGGACTTTTGCCGGTTGGCTCAAACGCGACATCTCTAGGAAGTTTTACGGGCAAATCCTTTTCAGGCACAGGAACTACCCCACATTTTTCACAATATACAACGGGAATAGGAGCTCCCCAGTACCTTTGCCTTGATATAAGCCAATCTCTCAATTTGTACTGAGTGACAACTTTTCCGATCTTTTTGTCTTCTAACCATTGAGAGACTTCCCTAATTGCTGTTTGATTATCTAACCCTGTAAATTCTCCAGAATTTACCAAAACCCCTTCACCAATGTAGGCTTTTTCTAGATTTTCTTCAGTCAACTCGTCACCTTCCGGCATAATAACAATTCTTATTGGAAGATCGTATTTTTTCGCGAATTCAAAGTCTCTTTGATCATGTGCGGGAACAGCCATAATCGCTCCGGTACCATATTCATACAAAATATAATTCGCTACGTAAATAGGAATCTTTTCTCCATTCACAGGATTTATTGCGTAACTTCCGGTGAAAACACCTTCCTTTTCAGCTCCCTCAGCGGTTCTTTTAAACCTATCTTGCAAACTTACTCTTTGCAAAAATTGATTTACTTTCTCACTATTTTCTGGAGTTGTTAACTCCTCTACAAGAGGTGATTCAGGAGCTAACGCCATAAAAGTAACTCCCCACAAGGTATCAGGCCTGGTTGTAAAAACTCTCAAGCTTTCTTTCCTTGAACCCCCTTCGGGGCGCTTGAGGGTGTCTTCACCGTTATCAAGCATAAATTCTACTTCGGCTCCCATACTTTTACCTATCCAATTTTTCTGCATTATTTTGACATTCTCAGGCCATCCACTCAATTTTTCCAAATCATTTAGCAGCTTCTCAGCGTAGTCAGTTATTTTGAAATACCATTGTTCTAACTGTTTAATTTCCACAACCGTTCCGCATCTTTCACATCTTCCGTTCACAACTTGTTCATTAGCGAGAACCGTTTTACAGTTTGGACACCAATTAACAGGTGCTTTTTTCTTGTAAGCCAATCCATTTTTATACAATTGTAAAAAAATCCATTGTGTCCATTTGTAATAATCTTCCTTACACGTTATAACTTCTCTTTCCCAATTATAGCTAATACCTAACTTTTTAATTTGATTTCTGATGATATTGATGTTTTGCATAGTCCAATCTTCAGGATGAATGTTCCCCTTTTCTATCGCAGCATTTTCTGCAGGCAACCCAAACGCATCAAAACCAAATGGATGCATGACACTGTACCCTCTCATCCTTTTGTACCTAGCTATAACGTCGCCAATAACATAGTTTTTTACATGACCAACATGGAGGGTTCCGGAAGGGTAAGGAAACATTACCAAATCATAATATTTTTTTTGGTACTCTTCATTCGACACTTTAAAAGCATCTTTTTCTTGCCAGTTTCTTTGCCATTTTCTCTCTATCTCTTGTGGGTTGTAAGTTTTTTCCATCTATAGTCATTCCTCCAATGCTATCTATGATTTCTCTTTTGTTAATTATACCACAATTGACTATTTTCCTGTAACCGTTGGAATATAGAGGTTTAAATCTTCCATTATGTTTGAAATTTCTTTATCGGGATGTTTGATAAGTCTGTATTGACCAGGTTCTTTTATTAGAAAAAAGGTATTTTCAGGTACTCCACTCCTAAACGAAGCGTTAAAAGGAAGTGTATAGGTATATTGAGTTTCGATGGAAGGCTCTTTAAAAAAGTAAAATTTGTAGGGATTCAATCCTGGCTTTAAATTTCCTTGAAAGATGTATCTACCTTCTGGGTTTCTAAACGCCACCCACACATCGGAAGAACCTATAATATATATCTGAATGTAACCGGCATCTGATGGTTCATCTAAATTAGTGATAATTTTGTCCAGATCGTTTAGATTTTTTTCTAAAAAGTTGTTTGAAACTATGAATTTTTCAACCACACCATCTGGTTCAAAATATCTATTGAGATTAGTGATCTCTTTTTCTTGAGTCTCCAATTTTTCATTGACTGTTGAATTTAATCGATTGAATTGACTTTGCAGATCCCTCCTAAGTTCTATCACTCTAATCTCTGTGACAATGGATAAAACTATTGCTACTAAACTTACCACAAAGATAGTTATCTTAAATTTCATATTTACCTCCGAAAATCTCCGCTATATTATTGTATTCTTCTATATTTCTTGCGAAAATTTTTTTTATCTTCTGGATGGTGTTATCGACTTTTTTTGTATTTATTTCCATTTTATCCCCGATTTCTTGATATGAGTATCCATCTATCCATAATTCAACAATTTCCCTTTCGTTGCATTCGAGTTGTTCAAGACTCTTTGATAAAAAATATTCCTTGAGAAAATCCTTCTTTTCAGTATCAACGCTTTCTATATAATAATCGGCGTTTTCTGTAAATTCGTCGTCTGTGTTTTCCATACTTACAGCTTCTGTTAATACTTTATGTTTATTTCTGTTCAAGTAGGTGACAAAAGACTTGATCTCCGAAGAGATATTCATATAGGCAAAGCTTGAAAATTTAGCGTTTGCATCTTTTCTGAAATTATATACCGCTTGAATTAAACCCACCAAACCTATTTGTAAAAAGTCTTCGAATTCCAGCCATGTTCCATAATATTTCCCAACAATCGATTTCACCATAGGTTCAAACTTTTCAAGAATTATGCCTAGGGCTTGGTTGTCTCCTATTTGTGCAAGTTCTATAAGTTTATCCAAATTCATTCCCCTTAGCCTATAGATATGCCTACTCATATTGCTCCTCACAGCTACTAGATATTTAATACCTTTAACAACCTGAAAGATTTATATTTATAGTCCTTTTGCTTAATTCATTACAAAATTCAACTTTATTGATTCTTTTCTATTATACTACATTCAGCAAAATACTTTCAAAAAAAAGGGCGCCAAGCGCCCTTTTTTATGATTGTCTAAACCTTTGTTTTTAAAACCCTATGGCAAAACTTGATTTGAATGTGAAGCCGTTCAAATCAAAAATTTTTTCAAGATCCTTTGCAGTAAGGGATAACTCCGTTCTACTTTCAATAATTCTGCTATCTATTCCAAAACCTAAGAATGTACTCCAATAATCATGATAATTTTCAATACCAACTGTCAACGGGATAAAATTGAAAAGAGAAGTTTTAGCTTGTACACCCCAGTCGATCTCTTGAGTATCCACATAGAACTCACCATATGGAATGACATCAAGTAAAACTACCGGTATCCTAAAAAATCCAGTAACACTCATTGGATAAGCATATGTTTCATTTACAGATTCAACCTCAATAGGTGATGAACTACTGGAATCTTCACCAAAAAGACTAATCGTTTCTTGATAAGAGATCTTGTAAGAAACCTTTGCCGGTATAACCGTTATGTTCTTTACAGCGATCCCCACAACAGGATTTTTAATCTCTCCAAAGGTTACACCTGCATCTATGGAATGTCCTGCATCGGTTAAAAATTTATCTGTTATGGTGTTAAACGTTATACTGTCAAGCTCATCACTGTCAAAAGGAGAGTACAAATCAACGTTCATGTTCAACTGGGCCGTTATTGTTCCTTCCTCTGTATCTGTAGAAAGCTCGTATCCAATATCTGATTCCTCGGTATAGACTATGGGCAAAAATAAGTTGTAAACCAACCCAACAGACATACCATCGAAATTATAAGACGCGTACGCCCCTGCTTTAAAAGATGTATCCAAATTTAACAACATCGTACCTTCGTTGGTTGTATCTATTTCATTACCATTGGCGATAAGATCTATCAAATCGTTTGGTACCGTTAAATCGCTTTTTAAATCACCATTGAGTACAACCCCAACACCCAAATCAAAGATATTTACTACTAAGTGACCTTCAACATTATCATTGGTTATAAAGAATAAATCATCCGCTCCTAAGGAGGCATATATATCGTCGAAATCAACGGTAAACTTTGTAGCGGTCAATATGGGTAAAAGGTCTGCTACTTTGTAAGCGTTTTGATAGACCATTATATCTGGAGAGAGCTCAATTTCAAAATAATTTCTTTTACCTATTGATTCTAACAAAAGCGGATTCAAACTACTATCAAAAGATCTCAATCCTTCTGAAAAAATGATCAAAGAAATCGAAGAAACTATTAGCAATATTATAAACAATTTTTTCATAGTCATCCCCTCCTTTATTGTGCCCTTATAGGAATCGGTATTGTTATGTCTGTACCAAGATCCAACCAGAGGCTAAGATCTAACCTACCATCCATATTCAAAGTTCCTGTCTCTGATTGTGGTAATATTACTGTGAACACCAAATTGAAAGGAACCGTATCTTTCATATCTTCGATAAGGCCTGTCAAATTAAATTCAACAGTTTTATCTTCACCGACAGATATTTCCTCTATTTCTGCTCCTGAGGCAGTAGGTCCATCGTTTTCAACATCCCATCCTTGAACTTCCATCTTTAAGGGCAATCCTGTCGTGTTGTCGTATTCCATGTGAAGTACTAATGATTCCATATCATCGAGTATATCGCTCAAAACATCAGGATCTTCACCAGATCTGCCAAAGATATCCTCTTGGGGTACTTCATCTTTATTGGTATACAACTCTACGTCTTCAGTTATTGTGAATTCAAAAGGAATATCTACTAACAATTTTATAGTTGGAGAAGCATCAGAAGAAAGTGCTTTAGCGAATGTGATGGTCATCTCTTCTAAATATATCTTAGAATATTCATTAAACAAAGGTCCCAAGTCAAATCCTTCTCCAGAAGAAATAGAAGTTGAATCACTAGTTGTAGTCAAAATTGCTTCTATTGTTACATCGGATGGATCGCTAATTCCTGTTACTACAAGAGTTGCCGGAAGACTTGTAAGACTAATTTCTCCCAAAGATCCAAAAGTTGTGCCGTCAAGAGATACTAACATTAAAGAAGCATCTGATGTAACTAAATCGTAGGGCCCCCCTGAAACCCCACCAAAATTAATCGGGCTACCGGGGATCTCATCCAAAATATCTTGACTGTCGAATATTTTCAAATCTACCCCATAAGTCAAGGGATTATCAGACTTTTGTGTGACGGTGGCATCGGAACCAAAACTTTCACTTAAACTACTTACAATATCTTCAGTATCCACTAAATCGGACATTGTAATACTTTCTGTTGCAATAGGTGCTTGAATAGTTGGATCCATTTTTAACTCAATCTCTTCAAGTGCACAGGACGTAAACAGAAATATACTTACAACTAACAACAAAAATACATAATAAAACCTTTTCATTTTTCTCACCCCCAAATTTATTTTTTTTACTACCTTTAGAAACTTTGAAACTTGTTTTAGCAGTCTTTCGTCTTACAACTAACCAGAAAGTACCCGTGTTTTTTTGAAAACCTAAAAATCTCTAATTTATTTAAAACATCAGATTATACCATATTTATCTAAAATTAGATTATTTTTTTTAACTTCCTAAATTAATTTGATAATACTTTCTTTCCAAATAAAAAGAAAATGCAAAATAATTTAATTTTTTCGAATACGAGCCTTAATAATAATTAGCTATAATAAAAATACCCATCCCCCCGAAACATCATGATTGATATTTCGGCCCATCCAATGAGGACGCGTTTGCGTCCTCATTGTTTTATTCCCCCCACTTATTTGCCTATGAAAAGTTCGATAAAAGTCTATTTCTTACCTCTTCCACATCTCCTAAGGATTTTATATCTCCAGGCTTAGGGACTTCTTCTATACTCCATGGTCCAAATTTGATTCTTTTCAATTCTATAACTTTATAACCTAAAGCCTTTATCATGAGTTTTATCTGCCTTTTTTTACCTTCGTTTAAACTGATTTGTAAAAGGGATAGATCTTTTTCTTTTTTCAAAATTTTCACCTTGGATTTCAACGTTTTATATCCGGTTTCAAGTGTGATACCTTCTTCTAAAGTCTGCAATTCCTTTTTTGAAGGCGTACCTTTTACTAATACTTCATAAACTTTTGTGACTTTATTTTCAGGTCTTAACAAATAATTGGCTAACTCACCATCGTTTGTCAGAAGCAAAATGCCGCTTGAATCGTAGTCAAGCCTACCAACGTAAAAAACTCTTTCTTCAATCTTTCCTTTCAGCAAATCATTTATTGTCTTTCTGCCGTATTGGTCTTTGAAAGTACACAAGACTCCTTTGGGTTTGTTCAAAAGGTAATAAACTTTGCTTTCAGCTTTCTTTTGTAAATCGGAAAGATAATATTTTTTATTGTCAAATTCTATTAAATCATTTTCTTGTAATTCATACCAGGGTTCTTTAACCAATTTACCGTTGACTTTCACGCCTTTAGTTAATATGTACTCTGAGGAATGTCTTCTACTCAGAGATATTATTTGAAGAGCCTTTTGTAGCTTCATTCTTTTTCATTTCCTCCAACTTTTTCAACGTTTTATCTGGTAAGAATTCGTAAAATTTTTCGGTAAGATGGTAGTATGTATGGTTTTTCTTTTTACTTTTTTTAACTAGATCGTATTCCATTAATTTCTTTAGTTGATAGTAACTATTTTTACCTCTAATTTTTTCCATTTCAACAACCCTGCTATCTCCATTCATAAATAGTATCGCTAATACTTCGAATTGAGTTTGTGTTAACTCAAATTTTCGAGGATTTGGAAAGATCATAGATTTTATTTCTGGCTTTATTTCAAATCGGTATTTGTTGCCATTTCTTATCAATTCGACACCATGTTGGTCACCAATATAATGCAGTTCTATTTCTTCTAAGTAATGCTTCAATTCTTCTTCTTTTATCTTTAAACGTTTGGAGATCTCTTTGAAAGATATACCGCTGGGCTTTGAGAATATTAATGCTTCTATCATTCGAATTTCTACATCTATTTTCTCTTTAGCCATTCAAATCACTTCCGAGATTTTGCGAGCTAAGTTTAATGAAGAGACCTTTTTCATATTTGAAAAAACCACGATTTACCAAAATTAGGGAAGCTAAAAACATTACCAAAAAATTCATCTTTTTATGTTGGGCATATTCGAAAAGATCTAGAATATTAAACTCGTCTTTTTTTTCGAGCATTCCTATTGCATCTTCTATACGATAACTTTCCCTGATAATCTCGAGCTTTTTTTGCTTTGTGATGTAATCATCGAAGAACTTTACCAGCTGATTTTCAACGATCTCTTTTTCTATTGATACCTTATTCTTAACTCCAACAGGTTTTTTCTTATCTTCACCAAAATCTTTTTTAATAACCTCTTGAGCTTTTTTGATAACATCGTAATTTTCAATGGTTTCGTATATGACCTCTCTATGTTTTCTAAATTCTTTGTCGTTATTAGAATTGGGAAGTAATTCTTTGGACTTCAAAAATGTCAAATAAGACGCTAATTCTAAAAATTCTCCTATGGAGTTTAAATCATTGAAGTTATCGTTGACGTAATCAACGAATATATCTGAGATGTAACTCACAGAGATTTTCCTAACAGGAATCTTTTTTTCTTTTATTAATTCAACGAGTTTAAAAAAAGGTCCAGAAAATATGTCTAATTTTATATCAACATAGTTAAAGTTAATTATGAGTTCCTCCTTACCACCTTAAATGTAAAGCCTCTCTAACCTCTTGCATAGTTTGTTTGGCAACCTTTCTTGCCTTTTCGTTCCCATCTTGGGCTATTTCTATTGCATCTTCTTCAGAAGTAGAAGATAATTTGTCCCAAACTGGTTCAAGTCTTTCTTTCATGTTTTTGATCAACAACTTTTTACAGTCAACACACCCGATCCCGGCTGTGGTGCAACCATTCCATACCCAATCTTTTTCTTCTTGGGATTTGGTGAATGCCTTATGGTAATCCCATACTGGGCATTTTTCAGGATTTCCAGGATCTGTTCTTCTTATCCTAGCCGGATCGGTCATCATGGGTAGAATTTTCTCTTTCAACTCTTTCTCATTAGTTTCTATGTTTATAACGTTACCATAGCTTTTAGACATTTTTCTTCCATCTGTGCCTGGTAGTTTTGGCACTTTGGAAATGATCGGTTGTGGTTCAGGAAATATTTCTTTGTACTTCATATTAAACTTTCTTGCGATTTCTCGAGTGAATTCCAAATGGTATATTTGATCTTCCCCAACCGGCACACTATCTCCTTTATATATTAAAATATCTGCAGCTTGTAAAACAGGGTATCCCAAAAAACCTAAGTTAGTTAAATCTCTAGTTGATATGTTGCTTATTTGTTCTTTATAGGTTGGTATTCTTTCTAATCGTGAAACAGATGCTATCATACTAAAAATTAAATAAAGTTCCGCGTGTTCTTTTATGGCGGATTGAACAAATAAAACACTTTTTTTAGGATCCAAACCTACCGCCACATAATGCCTTATTATGTCAAAAGTAGAAGGCTGTATTATCTCGGGTGTATCATAATGAGAGGTCAAGGCATGCCAATCAGCGACGAAGAAAAAATTTTTGTCTGATTTATTTTGAATCTCTACCCAATTTTCTAAGGTAACAAAGTTTCCTATGTGTAATTTACCAGTAGCTCTCATTCCACTTAGAACGGTCATCTTTTACCTCCGTTTATTATATGTTTTTTTCTGTTCTTAATTATTATAGCATAGATTTGCTGTTAAGGGGCTTTAAAATTATATAAAGAAGTTATTCTTTTCATAATTTTTATGGTATTTCCTTTAGGATACACAAACTTCCATAAAGAATTAATAAAATGAATCAATAGTATGACCAAATTATTCGTTAAAGTTTTCTTAAGATAAGTCGATAATGAATAGGTGAGAAATAATACAAAGGAAGTGAAGGCGATGGATAGTAACCCTTATGTTGGTACTTTTCAATTAACTGGCGCCGTTTCAGGAATGGATACACAAGCAATGGTCCAAAAATTAATGGAAGTAGAACAACAACCTTTAAATAGAGCTCAAGAAAAATTTAATACTCTTACCTACAAACAAAATCTGTGGATGCAAGTTGACAACAAGTTGGAGGATTTTTATGATTATCTGATCACTTTCAAATTGAAAAGTACTTTGATCCCAAAAAGTGCCATATCTTCTGACGAAAGTGTATTAACCGCTACTGCTCCTGCAGATGCTGATAACTCAACTTTTTACCTGAAAGTTAATTCTTTGGCTTCACCTACCGTTCTTTTAGGGGAGAACATAGACTCAACGATTAAAAAAAGTTCTACGATAGGAACAGTTATAGGTACAACAGGGGATTCAACTTTTACCATAACAAAAGGAAGTGATTCTGATACTATAACCGTTTCAGACAGTGAAACAATTCAAAACCTCATAGACAAAATAAACAATTCAACCTTGGGAGTAGAAGCAAAATTTGATGATGCAAACGGTAAATTTTTTATTCTCAACAAAGAAAATGGAAATGTTGATATTAACTTATCTGCCACTTCGGGCTCTAACGGTGAAACCTTAATTACAAAACTTAATTTAAATGGAACACCTGCAGCAGACAGCGATAATACTGTTAGGACCTTAGGGAGTTTGGGACAGGTTGAATTGTCTTTTGATGGGAGCATGACTATCACCACTTATGACGGCCTAACAGAAAACACTTTGAACGTTTTCGGTACAACGATCGATTTAAAATCAACCTCTAGTAGTTATGTGAAAATTTCTATTGAACAAGATATAGACAAGAGTGTTGAAAAGATAAAGGAATTTGTCGATAAGTACAACGAAACGATTAATTATGTTTATGATTTATTACATGAAGACCGAGTTACCGATAAGCCTACTGAAGAGATGACAGAAGAAGATTATATGAAAGGGATGCTAAAAGGGGATAATAACTTAGAGAAAATATTTTATAATTTAAGAAATATGGTTTACTCACCTGTAGATATAGAACAGTCTGGTTCTCAATATAATGCGCTTTTTGATATTGGCATAACCTCAGGAGATTTAGGGGCTGGTTATGAGAATACAATGAAAGGACTATTGAGCGTCGATGAAGATAAACTTAGAGAGGCTTTGAATACTAATGCTGAAGATGTTTGGAAGTTGTTTGCAACAAACGATACAACTAATAAAGAATATGGTTACGCTCAATCTGTTCAGAATTATTTGTATGAAGTAACTAAGTTCAATGGCTATATAGATCAAATTGCCGGAACGAACGGCACCATAGGTAACGAGATGAGACGACTAGCAAATGAAATGACCAACCTATTAGACAGGCTTCAAAGAAAAGAAGCACAATATTATGCCCAGTTCTCAGCTATGGAACAAGCCATTCAACAATTGAACGCACAAGGATTGTACATACAAAACGCTTTTTCTAACCAATAGATAAATCAATAACCGGTACTGTTTTAAA
>NZ_AZRJ01000055.1:0-28654 GCF_002895495.1 Petrotoga sp. HWHPT.55.6.3
TCGTCGGCGTCGTCAGATGTGTATTAGTGTCAGCACTCCTCTCTCTCTTTTTATTTTTTTGTTTTTTGTTCTATGAGGAGTGATATCTTTTTTTTACCCCTTTTGTCAAGTACCTCATCAACCATTTTTATTATACAGCCAATTTTTACTTGACAATTTTTATTGATTGATGTATAATTTGGAAAATTAAATTTCAATTAAGCGAGGGTTACTATGAAAAAAATTTCATTACACTTTTTAACAAATCCTCTCAATGATGTAAAATCAAAAAATAATCAATATTTCTACTTTTGGTATTGGAAAGACACCCAACTTGGTGCCTTCCATTACCTATTAGCTAGCAAGTAGGTATAAGAAGAAACAAGTGGGTGTCTACGAAAAGTAGACACCTTTTTTTTAATAAATACGGAGAAAACAAAATCTCCAGGAGGTGTGAGGGTATGAAAAAAGTATTAACAACTTTGGTAATCGTTTCTCTATTCACATTTGCTTTCGGTGTAAAGATTGGCATCACACAAATTGTGGAACACCCTGCTTTAAACAAGATTTATCAGGGAATAGTTGATTACCTTGAAGAGTCAGGTGTAGATTTTGAATATGAGCATCAAAGTGCTCAAAATAGTTTTCAAAATGCGATAACTATAGCTAACAAATTCAAAACAGATGTAGATATAATAGTTGCAATAGCAACCCCTTCCGCTCAAGCAGCGGCAACTGAAATAAAAGATAAGCCGGTGGTATTCAGTGCCGTTACGGATCCAATCAGTGCGGGTTTGATCCCCAAATTTGGTAAAAATCCAGGAAATGTTGTTGGAATAAGTGACATGGTTCCTGTGGAAACTCATGTAAACCTCATGAGAACAATATTTCCAGATGCCAAAAACTTAGCGATACTTTACAATACCGGAGAAGCTAACTCAGTTTTTTTAGCGGATCAAACTAAGAAATTTGCGCTCCAATTGGGATTCAATGTAATTGAAATCACGGGAACGAACGCCAATGAACTTGTAACTTCCTTAAACGCTCAAGCAAACAGGATAGATGTTGCCTATCTATACACAGATAATTTGGTTGCTTCATCTGCTGAAATCTTAGGCCAGGTATTCGAAAAAAACAAGATACCGGTAGTTGCAGGAGATATTGATATAGCAAAGAAAACATCAGTTTTAGGTTTTGGCTTTGATTATTATCAAGTAGGAATAGAGACAGGAAAAATTGTTCTTGATCTCATAAACGGCAAAAAAACTTACGAAATTGAGTCAAGGATAGTAAGTGCAGACGCACTAACGTTTTATATAAATTTAGACAGAGCTCAGGCCCTCGATGTAAACATACCTCAACAATTTTTAGATATTGCAGATGAAATAGTAGATGCACAATGATCTTGAAAGAATTTTAGGAGGAAAATTATGGATTTAGTAGGTATATTAGAGCAAGGATTAATTGCCTCCCTTGTGGCAATGGGTGTGTTTATAAGTTTCAGAGTCATCGACCTTCCGGATTTAACACCTGATGGATCGTATGTATTGGGAGGAGCGGTAACCGTTGCGTTTATGTACGCAGGCCTGCCTTGGATACTGTGTATGATTCTAGGTGGTTTAATGGCCGGTTTTTTTGGAATAATAACCGCACTAATACATAACAAATTAAAAGTCAATTCTTTGTTAGCTAGCATATTGGTTATGACCATGCTTTATTCGATAAACATAAGGGTCATGAATGGACCGAACGTTTCTGTTCCAAAAGAAATAACAGCCCAGCAAGAAGCACAATACACAGAAAAAACGAAGTTAGATGACATTTTAGGCATGAGTAGCTTAAATGAAAGTCAAAGTAATTTACCAATAAACGATACCAAAAAAACCTTATCTCCATTCAGAGAAAACTCTGGATATAATTCTACCATCCTAATAGCTTCGATAGTATTTGTATCTGCTCTTCTAACAATAATCTTTTTGAGAACGGAGTTAGGAATTGCGCTCAGGGGATACGGGGGTAACAAGGCAGGAATCAAAAACCTGGGTATGAACCCCGAAATTATGAGTATAATCGGATTATTTTTAGGAAATTTCTTCGCGGGGCTTTCGGGATCCTTGTTCTCTATGTACGGTGGATTTTCAGATGTAAATATGGGGCAAGGCATAGTTGTAACTTCTTTAGCCGCGGTTATTTTGGGGGAGATCATATTTGGCAGGTTTAATTCGTTCTATAACATGTTATGCCCCATAATTGGAGCTGTTGTCTATCAATTTTTACTGGCATTAGCTATGAGATATGGTTACATAATCGGCTTCCAATCAAGCGATATGAAACTAATAACTGCGTTGTTCATAATAATAGTAATAGGATTAAGGAGGGTAGAATTTAAAAAATGGTTGAGCTTAAAAACATCAGAGTAGTATACAATAAAAATCAAGTTAATGAAAAAAAAGCCTTGGACAAATTTGAACTAAGCGTTAAAAAGGGAGAATTCGTCACTATCATAGGTCCCAACGGTGCGGGAAAAACAACGCTTCTTAAAGTTTTAACCGGAGAGGTAGTGTTAGATGAAGGCAGTTTCACGCTAAATAACAAAAGCATAAAAAGAACCAAGCCCTACAAACTCTTTAGAAATGTCGGTATAGTGTATCAAGAACCTGATAGAGGTGTATTCCCTGATTTAACTCTTGAAGAAAATTTGATCTTGGGATCCAAAAAAGGCAACAGATTCTTTTCATTTGGAAAATATCAAGGATTAGAATTGTTGAAGTCTTTAAACATGGGATTAGAAAATAGGCTTAAAACAAAAGTCAAAGAATTTTCCGGGGGACAAAAACAGGCTCTCGCCATGGTACTTGCATCTATAACGAAGCCTGATCTTCTGCTATTAGACGAACATACTGCAGCTCTTGATCCCAAAAATGTCGAAAAGGTGATGGAACTAACAATGAAGATAAATAAAGAGCTTGGACTAACCATCATAATGATCACGCACAATATGAAAATAGTAGAAAAATATTCAAGTAGGATAGTGGAAATCAAAGACGGAAAAGTTACAAAAGATTTTGTCTACGAAAAAATACACAACAAAGAAGAATTTAAAAAAATTACAGCTAATTAAAAAATAAAAATAATTATAACTTATCTTCTAGACGCTCTATCCAGCAGGGCGTCTTTACTTTTTTAATCAATAATATAATTATGGTATAATATTTAAAACAGATTGTTTCAAAATTTGAAAGGACAAGATACTAAATGACTGTAAAAAAAGTTGATGTTTACAAAGAGATAGATGATCCAAACAGGAATTTCTTCATCTCGGCATCAGCGGGAACGGGCAAAACTTATATTCTTACACAATATTTTATAAAAGTATTAGAAAAGAATTTCCCAAATGCTGACATAGTTGATAATATTCTTACGGTGACCTTCACAAATAAAGCCGCCTCTGAAATGAAGAATAGGATTATGGAAGAGGTTTCAAACAAACTGGTTAAAAAACCTCCATATGGCATCAGCAAATTAGAATGGTACCAATATTGGAACGAAGTAAAAATTAATTTATCCCGCTCATGGATTAAAACTATAGACAGCTTTTGCTCAAGGATAATAAGAGAAAACAACATTTCCATGGGGGTAGACCCAAATTTTAGTATAATAAGCGATTTTCAAAGAGATCGAGAAGTTGAAAGATCGGTTTATTCTGCTCTAAGAGTCGCCTTAGAAATATATCAAGATAAAGAAATAGATTGGCTCAACTTCTTATCCACAAAAAGAAAGGAAAAAATAGAAAAGTATGTTGAAACTTTGAACAGAGAAAAAACAAAATTTAAAGAATCCTTTAAAAATATACTTTCTGAAATAGGATTGGACAAGTTTGAAAAAATAATTCAAGATATTGTTTCCAACTGGCGTATTGAAATGTCAAGAGTTTTATTAACTAATGATTTGGAATTAGCAGATAAAGAACTCACTGAACTTTACAAAAACTTCTTATGGCTTGTCAAAATTATTTCTCTTATCGCTAGTGAATTCTATTTGGGATTAACCATCGATAATTTTTTATACGATTTCAAAGCGGTTTTAGAAAAGGTTGTAGAAGAGTTCGAAAATAACCCCGATCTTCTTAAAAAGTACCAAAATAAATTTAAATATATCATAGTTGACGAATTTCAAGATACTAATTATCTTCAAAAAGAAATCTTTGACAAACTCCATACCACAGATAATTACTTTTTTTATGTTGGAGATAGAAAACAATCCATCTATCGTTTCAGAGGAGCGGATGTGTCTGTATTTTCTCGTTCTTTAACAGAAGCTCAAAACTCCGATGAAGAAGTTCTTTTAGGAAAATTAACTAAAAACAGAAGATCCCATCAACAAATCATAAATTTCGCGAATCGTCTTTCTGAATTCTCTTTATTTAAAAGAGATAATTTACAGATGCCAGATATCGATCCCAACCTTTTAGAAAATCTCTCTTTCCAAGAAGAAGATATATCAGAACCCGAAATCCCTCCCCAAGAGACCGAAACGATTCCCACGTTGAGTGAAGATGATACTAAAAGAGTTAAATACATAATAATTGAACCCACGGATGACAACGGATTAAACAACCAAGAAAATCGCCTTGCCATTGAAATAGAGACGTTGGCAAAAGTTATAAAAAAGTTGTTAGGACAAGAAATGGATTTCAAAGTAAGAAAAAATAATAAAGTATATTATGAAAGAAGAAAAATAGAACCAAAAGATATCGCTGTCCTTTCAAAAGAATTAAAAAATACAGAGAAAATACTTAGAACAACCTTTTTTAAATACAATATACCCTTTTATATATTCGGCAGCAAATCTTTTTACAACAGACCAGAAATTCAAGCTATTTTCGCTGCTCTCAACTCAATTCAAAATCCTCTCAACGACTACCAGTTTGTAAGGTATATGATGTCACTTCTAGTAGGTATGAGCTTTCAAGATCTTTCCAAATTAGTAGAAAAAAGGCAAGGAAGTTTCTTTGAAACCTTTGAAAATATGCAAAGCGAATTCCCTGAAGATGTAGTGGAAAGTTATAAAGTGCTTAAAAAGTACAAAGATCTCAAATACTATTTAACTCCTTCTTCTATACTGAAAGGTATAGTAAACGACAACAATTACTTCTCAAAACTTGCTTTAACAAATGATCCTGAAGTTTCAATATCAAATATAAAAAAACTTATAAACCAAGCCGAAGAATACAACAATATGGCAAATTCTTTTTCTGAATTGGTCAGATTTTTGAAAAATGCTTCTAATATCTCTGAAGAAGAGGCTTCTATAGAAGATGAAACATCTAACAGTGTGAAAGTAATGACCATCCATAAATCTAAAGGTTTGGAATTTCCTATTGTATTAATGATCGGTTTACACAACTCTATTTCAGGCACAAAAAATGGTTCTAATGCAGAATTTTCGATCCCTGATGCGACAGGAAATAGATATTACATCTTAAACAATGTATATAAAGAGAGCGTAGAAAACAGTGATCACTGGCTACTCAAATGGTTTAAAAACAATGAGTTTTTGGATAAAACCGAATCCAATAGATTAGTATATGTGGGAATAACAAGAGCGAAAGACTTGCTGATACCTATCTTAGTGTCCAATGAGAAAGCCGATACATTAAATAATTTCTTCTTAACTGTAAAAAATTCAGATATGATAGATATAATTCAATCTGATCATATTCAACAAGCACAAGAAAACGCCCTCCAACCTCTAAACCAAGATGAAAAAAATACTTTGTTTAAAGAAATACCTCAACAAAATCTTAAAGACTTAACCAATCTCTCATATAAAAAGTATATAGCCCCAACTTACATGATCAAGGAAATAAAAACTGAAGAATTAGATTTAATCGAAGACCTCAGTGGAACTATTCTATCTCCTTCAACTTATTTTGATCCAAAAAACATTTTTTCAGATCAAGAGCTTATCTTTAGAGGATCTTTTTTACACTCTAAACTAAGAAGTGCTCAAAACATAAGCCACATAAAAAATATGATAAAAAGCGGAGAGCTACCACAGGGTTTTGATGAATTAGATATAGTGAAAAAAGCCTTCACACCCACCGAGAATAAAATAATAAAAAATGAATGGAGACTCATGAAAAAATTGAATTTAGGAAAAAAAGAATACATGTTATTTGGCATTCCTGATAAAGTCATCATAGAAAATGGTGATATTGAGATTTTGGATTACAAATACTCAGAATTGAGAGATCCAAAAAAAATCAACGATTATAAATTTCAAATACTATTCTATCTTTATCTATTATCCGATTTTGGGAATCCAAAAAGGGGACATATAATAAGTATCAAAACATTACAAGATCCCATAATTTTTGAATACGACCCACAGTTTGAAGAGAGATTGATCTCACAACTTTCGAAAGAGGAAGATAATTATGAATTCAGGTAAACAAAAAAATTTAAGCAAAGTAGGGAAACCTCCTGGGGAGCTTATTTACACAGGAAAATTAGAGCCAATTAACGCAATTATCAACGTTTTTTCTTATGATCAACACTCTTATGACATATTTGAAAATGTCGGTTTTGACCTTATAAAAACCCTAGATAAAAACAAAATTCATTGGATCGACTTTGAAAACGTCTCTGACTCAAATAAATTAAAAGCTATTGGGGAAATCTTCGGCATCCACAAGTTAACGTTAGAGGATATAATTAATGTCAATCAAAGAACTAAGGTTGAGTTCTATGATTCTTATACATTTTTAGTCATAAAAATAATCTCCGATTCAAATGAAAAGCTAGAATTCAGACAACTCAGTATAATCATAAAAGAAAACATAGTGATTAGTTTCTCAGAAGAAAAGAATTTTGCCACAAATTTGTTAAAAACACAACTCAAGACGGACGCAGGAGAAATCAGGAACAAAGATGTAGGATATTTAACTTTCTCTTTAATAGATATCGTGGTTGATAGTTACTTCTCAAAGCTAAATAACTATATTTCACACACGGAAGAAATAGATGAAAAAATCACCGAAGAAATAGAAGAAGAGCATTTTATAAAAATAAAGAAAATTAAGCAGGAAATATTAAGGTTCCGAAGATTTGTATCCCCTTTAAAAGACATCCTCTTTCAAATACAAAAAAAAGAAAAAGGGTTTGTGAATGAGAGTAATCAGGTATACTTTATCGATCTTTACGATCATACCATAAGGATAAACGAATCTATCGATTTATTGAGGGAGAATCTAAATAACTTGACAGAGATTTATTTGTCGATAGTAAGCAACCGTTTGAACGAAATAATGAGAATACTCACCATAATATCAACTATTTTCATCCCACTAACTTTTATAGCGGGAATATATGGAATGAATTTTGAGAATATGCCAGAATTGCATTGGAAATTTGGGTATTTTATAATTTTAGGAATTATGGCGACTATAGCTGTAATTATGATCATTATATTCAAAAAGAAAAAATGGTTTTGAATTACAAATATATATAAGGGGGGTATTTCGATGAAGGAAAGTATTATTAAAAAAGTAGAAGAATTAAAAGAAGAAATTATTGAAAGTTCAAAAAAGTTTATATCAATTAACTCTGTTAATCCACGCGCGGGAGGACCTGGGGAAAAAGAAGTTGCCGAATGGTTGGAATCCTTGATTAGAGGCTGGAATTTCGATGAAATTAAAAGATACGACGCTCCAGACGATGCTGTTGAATATGGATACAGGCCAAACATAATTGCAACCTACAAAGGTCATAATCCACAAAGAACCATTTGGTTTGTAACTCACATGGACAAAGTACCTGCTGGTGATATCAAATTGTGGGAAACAGATCCTTTTCAGCCGGTAGTAAAAGATGGAAAGATTTTTGGAAGGGGAAGTGAAGACAACGGAGCATCTCTAATATCAACATTGTATGCCGTGAAAAGCATTATGGATTTAGGTATGAGGCCAGAAAACAACATCGCCTTAGCTTTGGTTTCAGATGAAGAAACGGGTTCAGAATTTGGAATAAAATACTTATTAAAACAAGGATTATTTAAAGAAGGAGATTGGTTCTACGTACCTGATGCGGGAGAACCTGATGGAAGTTTCATCGAAGTTGCAGAAAAATCGATTATGTGGTTAAAAATAACAACTATTGGGAAGCAAGGCCATGCATCAATGCCCAATATCTCCATTAACGCCCATAGAGCGGGTATGGATTTTGCAGTTGCGGCGGATAAATATTTCCATGAAACTTACAACCAACGAGATGACCTCTTTAATTATCCTTACTCTTCTTTTGAACCAACAAAAAAAGTATCAAATGTTGAAAACATAAATACCATTCCTGGAACAGATATTATATATTTCGATGGAAGAATTCTTCCAAATTATGACGTTGAGCAAATAATAAACAACCTTAAAAACCTGTCAAAAGAATACGAGAATAAATGGAATGTCAAAATAATAATTGAAGGGGAGCATCTTGAAAAATCAACAAAACCCACACCAAAAGACCATCCCTGTGTAGAAATGTTGAAAGAAAGTATAATGAATCTTAGAAATATAGAAGCTAAAGTTGGTGGAATAGGTGGAGGTACCTGTACAGCGATAGTCCGTGGGGCAGGGTTTCCTGCTGCTGTTTGGTCAACAATTGATGGAACAGCACATCAACCTAACGAATACGTGAAAATTGATAATTTAATTAAAGATACCCAAGTTTTCGCATACCTTATGAGTAATTTATAATTATATTGTTTTGAGCCTTACAGATTATATTGGGGGTTATATGATGTATGTAAAATTATGGCAAAATGATACTTTTCAAACAATTGAGTACACAGAAAACCTGCAAAAAGCCTTTGATAAAATAAACAGTGAAGAAGAAAATTTGGTCGTTGTGAGACGAGATGGAACTTTGTACAACCTCATCACTTTCAACGATATACCTACATTTTCTTCTTATGATTTTGATACGAAATTAATAGAATTATTAGATCCTACCGACTCTTTTTTATTTGACACTGACTTATTAGAAGATGCTCTAGTTTTGATGTTAGAAAACAGAGCGAGAGTTTTACCTGTTGTTAACAATGAAATGCGCCCTGTAGGAGTCTTTGGACTTTTTGAAGTTTTAAAAGCCTTTAAAACCATCTCAGCTATTGATGAAACAGGAACACGGGCATTAATAAAGATAAATGACGCTCCCGGTGAACTCGGCAAACTCTTGAGCATATTTGCGAATCGAAAAATCAACCTTCTTTCTCTAATGACCGCCAAAATAAGTGATGAAAAGAGAATGATCAGTCTTAAATTAGGTATTAAAAATATTGACCTCATTTCTGATATATTAGACGAAGAAAATATAGAGTATGAAGGTATATACGAAGAAAATGGAGATAAAGACAGGTAAAAAATAAAGGCCAACTGTAATAGAATTAATCATTAGGAGGCGATACATATTATGAAAATAGCTTACGTATCCTACGAAGTTTCTCCATTTGCTAAAGCTGGAGGCTTGGCAGACGTAGCTGGAGCCTTACCAAAATATATAAAAAATGCAGGAGAAGATATATACGTTGTGATGCCTTTTCATAAAAACATAGAAAATAATTTTAATACTTCTAAATTTCAGCTTGTAAAAACAGGTTTAATACCTGATTCTCATACACATAAGTCTCCTTTTAGTGTTTATAAAAGTTATTTAGAAGGTTCCTCTGTAGCAATTTATTTTATTAAAACGAACACCCTCTACGATTCAAAAAACATATATGATGAGGAAAATATCTTTTTGAAAACTTCGTATTTTTGTGACTCTGTTTTAAAAACTATAAAAGAATGTGAACCAGACACAAACGTTATCAACGTAAATGACTGGCATACTTCTCTTATACCTGTATATCTAAAAACCAATTATTTTCAAGACAATATTTTAAAAAAGATAGCCACAATATTAACTATTCACAACATAGGTTATCAAGGGCTTTTTAACCCTGAAGTACTAAATCAGGCTGGATTACCTAATTACCTCTTCAATATAAACGCCTTGGAATATTATGGAAAAGTAAATATATTGAAAGGTGGAATTTTGTTCAGTAATATAATAAATACAGTAAGTCCCACTTATGCAAAAGAAATACAGAGCGAAGAATACGGATACGGACTAGAAGGTATATTGAAGGTTCGATCTGAAGATTTGTTTGGTGTATTAAACGGCATTGATTACAGCATTTATGACCCATTAAAGGATCCACATATCTTTTATCCTATTGAATCATACAAAGACAAATTAAAAAATAAAACAAGTTTACAGGAATACTTAGGGCTCGTTAAGGATGAAAATATAACGCTAATCTCTTTTATTGGTAGGCTCTTTGAGCAAAAAGGAATCGATTTAATTTCAAAAATAATAGACCTTTTGTTACTCACTGATATTCAATTTGTTTTATTAGGAACAGGAGATAAAAAGTACGAAGAATATTTTGCTACCTTGACAAAACTTTATCCTAAAAAAGTCTCCATCAACATAACCTTCGATGTCGATCTAGCTCAAAAGATATACGCCGGATCTGATATCTTTTTGATGCCATCTAAGTATGAACCATGCGGATTAGGCCAAATGTACTCGATGAGATACGGCACCGTTCCCGTTGTAAGATACACAGGGGGATTGAAGGATACGGTTTCGGAATACAACCCCAAAGATAAGAAAGGAACAGGATTCGGATTTTATGAATACCAAGAAGCGAATTTATTATACACTTTAATGAATGCTGTGTACTTTCATCAAAAAAGGAATGATGACTGGACGAATATTTTTGAAAACTGTATGAAAGAAGATTTCTCTTACGAAAAAACAGCCAAGAAATACATCGAATTATACAAAATCGCCCTTGACAAAAAACGAGGTTATTAGAATGATGGAATTGAGAAAAGATCCTATAATAAAAAGATGGGTTATAATATCTTCCGAAAGATCGAAAAGGCCCATGGATTTCAAAAAGCAACAGCAAAAAATAGAAAACTCCTTCTGTCCTTTCGATTATGGAAATGAATACAGTACACCGGAAGAAATAATAGCCTTTAGAGACGCTAACTCCACTCCAAACTCCCCGGGATGGTGGGTTCGGGTTGTTCCGAATAAATTTCCAGCGCTCGACTCTGAAAACGAATTGAAAAAACAGGGTATCGGGATATATGACCAAATGTCTGGCTATGGATACCATGAAGTCCTTATAGAAACACCACAACACAACGCGAAATTAGCTGATATGCCAATGGATCAAATAAAAGAAATAATATGGGCTTACATACAAAGGTTTCAAACAATAAGAAAAGACAAAAACATAAAATACATTCAAATATTCAAAAACAAGGGAGAAGAAGCTGGCGCTTCCCTTTCACATCCACACTCTCAACTCATCGCCACTCCAATCGTTCCCATCACTATTAAATCAGAAATAGAAGGCTCCAAATCTTATTATGACTTTCGAGAAAGATGTGTTTATTGTGACATAATAAACCAAGAGTTAAAGGACAAACAAAGGGTCGTTTTCAAAACGGATGAGTTCATTGTTATAGAACCTTACGCCTCCAGATTTCCATACGAAACATGGATACTTCCACTCAAGCATTCACATGACTTTGGGTCCTTAGAAAACAATCCGGCATTAGTTGAAGATTTAGCAAAAACCCTTTCGATTATAACCAAAAGGTTTGATAAGAAACTTGACGATCCACCATTTAATCTATTCATACACACTTCACCGTTTATAGACGGACTGGAACTATATTACCACTGGCATATAGAAATATTACCTAGATTAACTAATGTTGCTGGTTTTGAATGGGGTACAGGCTTTCATATAAACCATGTTTCTCCCGAACAAGCCTGCAGTGACCTTATAGAAGAAAAAGACATTCTTTGAAAACGGGGGGGAACGAAATGATAGACTTAAAAGATATATTTTACGAATTTTCTTCGAGAAATGCCTTGGAATTAATTAGAAAAATCTCTGGTTTTCACAGAGCAAAAGGTAGCTTAGAATATTCCAAGGCGAGAGGGATAATTCAAAATTATTTGAAAAATTCAACTTTGCTTACCTTCCCTATGGATAAAACTTACAACACATGGCAAAGTCCTCCAAGTTGGAATCTAAACGGAGGCTTTTTAAAATATCAAAATGGAAAATACATCGTCTCTGATCTTTCTCTAACACCTATCTCGGCAATATTCTTATCAGATAAAACTGATGGAGTAGAGAAACTGGAAGTCTTCGATGTAGGAAAGGGAGAAACAGAGGAAGACTACAAAAATTTTGAACCGGGAAATGCGGTATTGGCTGACGGTAATCCCACCCTAGTCTACCACTATGCTATAGAAAAATTCAACGCAAGATGTGTCCTCAGTTACCATATGAAAGCTCAGGATAAATCTATAGGAAGAACTCCGAATCTTTTACCTGATACCATTAATTATACTTCTTTCCCAAGTTTTAAAAATAAGTACGCCTATGGTTACGCATTATCTTACGATCAATTTCAAGAATTAAGGGAAAAGCTTAAAAAAGAAAAAGTTTACATAGAAGCCTTTTTGGATGCAGATCAAGGAACAAATACCCTAGAAGTCTTACAAGAAAATATAGGTAAAGATACCGACCAACCAGCTATTATTTTAACTGCTCATCTGTGTCATCCAAAACCGGGAGCTAACGACAATGCAAGCGGCTCTGCACTACTGTCAGAAGTAATGAGAGTATTAGAAAAATTCCAAAATCACTTAAACAGAAAAATTATTGGTCTTTGGGTAGCAGAGATGTACGGTACAGCTGCTTATTTAACAACAGAATTTCCAAAAAACGCTTATGTTATAAACTTAGATATGGTTGGGGAAGATCAATTTAAAACAGGATCAACTCTTAAATTAACTCCTTCCCCTTGGGCAATACCATCTTTTTTAGGAGAACTTCTTTACGTGAACTTAGAATATCCTGCTTTTAGATTATCTTTCGAAAGATATTCAGGAGGTTCGGACCATTACATGTTTTCAGATCCAAACTTGGGAATACCGGCTGTCTCATTAACAAATTGGCCGGATAGGTATTACCATTCAAGCGACGACACGGTTGATAATTGTTCAAAAAATACCCTTGACTGGATAGGAAAAGCTGTTTTAAAAACTATCTACGATCTAGACAATATGAGTCAAGAAGTTTCGGCACAAGTAAAAGGCAAAATTATAAACAATCATTTCAAGCTAGCCAATGTTCAAAGCAAACTCATCACCAATTATGTAAATTATATGACGTACCTAAAACTACAGCAACTCTCTAAATATGGAGACGTTGAAGAAGAATTAATTGAATTTTTTAAGGAAAAAATTGACTTTAATTTGATCCCTTCACAAAAAAGAAAGATAAGAAAAAATATTGGGCCAATTTCTGATTCGTGGTACAATATCGAAGATATAAAATGGATGAACCAAATTAGAGAAAAAGTACCTAACTTTAGAGATTTCTTAGATGTATTTTTGAACGTATTTGAACTAGGATTTTCAAAAGAAGAAGCTATTTTAATAGCAAAAGCAGAGTTGGGAATTGAGGAAGATTTAAAGGCAGAAGTCGAACATTATCTGCAAAGATTAAAAGAAGAAAAATTAATAGAAATGTGAGATTTACACTATTATATTAAGGCACTCTATATGAGTGCCTATTTTCTATTTATAAGAAAAAGCAAGATAAACGCTCTTAATTAGTTCTAATCTCTCCTAATTGCTCATAATCTGCTGTATTTAAACTTGACTATCTTTGTAAAGAGGTTTATAATTTTCATAAACTTACTTTCGATAGTAAAGAAAGTAAGATAATAAAATCATTCTAAAATTTATAGAAAAGAGGAGAAAAATTGGCTTTAGTAGGTAGCAGAGAATTAATTAGGGATATAAATGAGAAAACCATATTAAAGGAAATCTTTTTAGAAAAAAAGATCGACAGAGCCACACTAGCAAGAAAAACAAGTTTGAGTGGTGGAACAGTCACAAAGATTACCTCTGATTTACTAAAGAAAGGTTTGATCCGGGTAATTGGGGAAAGCAATTCGACCGGAGGAAGAAAACCCATTCTATTATGCATTAATCCAGATTTCGGAAACATTTTAGGAGCAAAGATAGGTTTGGGATATCTTCAACTAATTATAACTGATCTAACTGGAAATATCTTATCTCAAGAACGAAAAGAGTTTGGAGAAGAGTTTGACCCCCATAAAATTTCCTGCCTAATTAAAGAATACGTTGAACAAAAAAACAAAAATCATTTAGTCGGAGCTTCTGTAGCTGTTTCAGGTACAATCGATTCAACAAAAGGTGTTGTTCTAGATTCTTTCATTTTAAATTGGAAAAACGTTGAACTTGGCAAAATCTTAAAAAATATCTTAAAGGTACCTGTTTACATAATAAACGATGTTGATTCTTTCACACTTGCTCACTTATGGAAAGGGAAATTAAAAAAATATAAACATGCGTTAGTTATGACTCTTGGGGTAGGCATAGGGGGTTCACTTATTGTAAATGGAAATCTTTACACTGGAAACGGCGGCGCCGGAGAAATTGGACACATGACTATAAAAGAGAATGGAAATAAATGTAGTTGTGGCAGCTATGGATGCTTAGAAGCAGAAGCCGGGTTTGAATCTTTGGTTAATAAGATCTACACAAAAAGTGAAAACACGCTTCTCAAAGAATATTATAAAACGTTTAAAAATACGGAGTTATCAGAAGTTGAATTTATCAGATTAGCTATAAAAGAAGATCCTCAAGTATCACACGAGGTTTTCAACGAATATTCAACATTAATAGGAACAGCCATAAAAAATTTAATCAATATTTTTACTCCTGAATACGTTTTGATAGGCGGAGAAGCCTTAGAGTTTTCAGATTATTTCTTACAAAACTCTATAAACTATGCAAGAAAAAATGCCTTCGGAAATTTAGGTGAAAGGGTGATTTACGATGTTGATAACTTAGGACCAAAAGCATGGATGTTGGGTGGTGTGTATCAAGTAATTCAAGAGGAGATGTTTTATATCAATGTTTGAGGAGGAGATATTATGAAAAAAGCATTCTTTTTGTTGGTTGTGATACTTATTAGCACCTTCATGTTGGCTCAGGTTAAGGAAGTTATTTTTTGGCATAGTTATTCTACTACTTCAGGAGAGTATAAACTATTAACTGAAGAAATTATACCGGAATTTGAAAAAGAACATCCTGATATCAAAATTACAGAAGTTCAAGTTCCTTACGATGAAATGAGAAGAAGATTGATCGTAAGCACAGCAGCTGCACAATACCCTGACGTTATGAGAATGGATATTATCTGGGTCCCACAATTTGCTGATATTGGTGTCTTATTACCACTCGATGAAGAATTTTCCAATGATTTTCAACAAATTAAAGATGATTTTTTACCCGGTCCATTGGCTACAAATTACTGGAAAGGTCATTATTACGGAGTCCCTTTGGATACAAATACAAGAGTTTTGTTATGGAACCGTAAAATGTTTGAAGAAAGTGGATTAAGTGAGCCTCCAACAAATATGGAAGAATTTATTAAATATATCAAAATTTTAACCAAAGATACTGATGGAGACGGACAGATTGACCAATGGGGTTTTGCTGATACAGGTTTTGGACCATGGAATAGCATGCCTTGGATATACTCTTTTGGTGGACAAATCCTTGACCCAACAAATTCGAAGGCAGAAGGATACGTGAATTCACCTGAAAGTGTAGAAGCTTTAAAAACATTTAAAGATTTATACGATCAAGGCTATATCGCTCCTATTGGAGGAGGCGGAATTGGTGTATTAGAAGGATATGCTGAAGGTATTTACGCTATGACATTTGATGGCCCATGGGCTGAGAGTATTATAAAAGGTCAGTATCCCGATGCAGAAATTAATTATTCCCTCGTCCCTGCCGGTAAAGGAGGTTCTAAATCTGTAGTTGGGGGTGAAGATATAGTTATTTTCAGCTCTACTAAATACAAAAATGAAGCATGGGAGTTTGTAAAATTCATGACTTCAAAGGAAGTTCAGCTAAAATTTGCAACTGTTGGTCAGATGCCTGTATTGAATGGATTACTTGATGAACCCGAAATTAAAGAACATCCATTCTTCCCAGTTTATCTAAAACAATTAGAAACAGCAATCCCTCGCTCCCCTCATCCTGCTTGGAACGAAATCAACGATATTATGGATAGTGCCTGGCAAAATGCAGCTATAGGAGGAGTAGATCCCCAAGATGCTTTAGATAACGCCGCTTATGAAATTGAAGAAATTCTGAAAGACTATAGATAAGAATGGGAAGTAAAATTCTAGGTGGAGGATATCCTCCTCCACCTAATATAATTCCTAGCATTAGAGGAGGAATAAAGAATGACTAGGGAAAAGAGAAGAAAATTGGTTGGCCTTCTTTTTGTCCTACCTGGTTTGATCAGTTATCTCTCGTGGACATTGTACCCAATTATAAAAAGTTTTATTATGAGTTTATACGAATGGAATATTAACCCTAATATTCCTAATGAATTTATAGGATTCGGAAATTACATAGAATTATTTCAAGATCCAAAATTTTATGTAGCTTTAAAGAATACTATTTTTTATACACTAATTACAGTTCCTGGACAAATGATTTTTGGCTTTTTAGTAGCTCTCCTTTTAAATAGAAAAATGAAAGGTCAAACTTTATTTCGGCTACTGTACTATTTACCTGTAATAACTTCTTGGGTAATAGTCTCAATATTGTTTCAATATCTATTTGCAGCAAGAGGAGGTTTAGTAAACTTTTTATTAAAAGACTTGCTTCATATAATACAGAAGGATATTGCATGGCTATCCAACCCAAATACAGCAATGATACCTATTTACACATTAGGTATATGGAAAGGCATAGGGTGGTCAATGCTTATTTTCTTAGCCGGACTCCAAGGAATACCTAAACAACTTTACGAAGCAGCTTCTTTAGATGGAGCTAATAGCTGGCAAACTACAACTAAAATTACTTTACCTTTAATGGTACCCACAATTATGTTCGAACTTGTCATGCTTACTATTGGCGGATTTAATGTTTTTCTTTCAGTTTATGTTATGACTGGCGGGGGGCCAATGGGATCAACGGAGGTCTTGTCTTCATATATGTTTAAAGAAGCCTTCGATTATTTCCATTTTGGTTACGGGTCAGCAATATCGGTAATTTTCTTCATTATTGTTTTTGCCATAGCTCAAATCCAAAGGAAACTATTAGCTAAAAGAAGTTCCTATTAAGAGGTGAAAAAATGCAAAGAAAAAACTCAAAAAAAATAACTAATATAATTGTTTTTTGTATTTTAATTTTAGGAGCAATAATAATGACTTTTCCATTTTATTACATGTTTATAACTTCCTTAAAGGAAACAGGTTATATTTTCACCGTTCCACCACAATTAATCCCTAAGCCTGCTACATTCCAAAATTATATAACTGTCTGGAAAGAAGCTGATTTTGCCAGATACTTTATAAATAGCGTTACCATAACGCTTCCTGCAATTATTTTGAATGTTCTATTATCCGCTTTAACGGCATATGGATTTGCAAGGTACAATTTTCCAGGAAAAGAAACTTTTTTCTCCCTTCTAATTGCTACTTTAGCCGTACCGGGATTACTTCTCATAATTCCTCAATTCGACATTGTTAGTAAAATAAGATGGTTGATGGATAACAAAATTACACTTATTTTAACAGGAGGCATAGGAGGGATTGCATTCAACGCCTTTTTCTTGAGGGGATTCTTTGAAGCTATGCCTGTTGAATACGAAGAAAGTGCAGAATTGGATGGAGCCAATGCCTGGCAGAGATTTATTTATATAGTTTTCCCACAAGCTCTCCCTTCTGTAGGGGCGTTAACTATAATGTCTTTTTTGGGAATATGGGATGACTATTTTTGGCCATCTTTGATATTGACTTCAAAGAACAATTGGACATTACCTATCGGTATAATGACTTTCAAAGGTCAATTTAGCGTTCAATGGAATGTTTTATTTGCAGGAACTATGATTTCTTTGGCCCCTGTACTAGTAGTTTATGTCCTATTTCAAAAGTATTTTATACAATCAGTTTCTGAAGGAGGTTTAAAACTTTGAAAGGAGAGACTTTTAATTGCGAAAGAAAATCATATTTTTAAACTTTTATATCTTGCTTTGGTTCGTATCAATATTTGGAGGTGAAAGTATGGACATTTTGTTTGATAAATCATTCTATTATCCAAATGATTCTATAAATCTAAGGTTGTTGAATCTTCCTAACGAAACTAAAAAAATTAAAATTGTTATAACTAAAGATATTCAAACAATTAATGAATTAAGTATAAACATATCTAAAGTGGAAGAAATCATGCAAATATCTTTAAAAGCTCCTTCTAAAGTTGGAGGGTATGGATTAGACTTTTATGTAAATGATAATCTGATCTTAAGCAGGGGCCTTCCGGTTTTAAATTCATGGACTGAGTCACCTCGCTATGGGTTTTTAACAGATTTTGGCGAAGGAAGATTTAACGTCGATAAAACGATGGATTATTTAGCCCAATATCATATCAACTCTTTGCAATATTATGATTGGATGTATGATTATGGATATCTAGTTTCTAAAGAAGAAAATTACAAAGATGCCTGGAATAGAGAAAGGAATATATCAAATTTTGTTTTAAAAGAATTAATTAGAGAAGGACATGAAAAAAATATTTTTTCTATGGGTTATGTCCCTATTTACGGTGTAGAAAGAAATCTTGGCTTAGATCATCCCGAGTGGTTGCTATACGAAATAAAAGGTGAGAATTATGAACCGGTTGACTTTTATCAAAAAATTTTAATCACAAATACTTATCAAGATTCAGGTTGGACAAAATTTCTTATACAACAATGTAAAGAAACTTTAAAATTTGGATTTGATGGAATACATTTAGATCAATATGGATACCCTAAAGATTATGCATCTTTTTACTTAGAAAATAACGAATATAAACCTTACATAACATCTAAAGGTTTTAGGGAATTCATAAATGAATTGAAACAACAAACAGAAGCTCCGGTAATCTTTAATTATGTTAATAATTGGCCCAAGGAAATACAATCTCAAGCTAAAGCAGATGCGATTTATATAGAACCTTGGGAATCATGTAATACATATGAAGATATGTACAAAATGATCAAAGAAGCTAAGGAAAGAAGCAAAAAGAATGTCATAACTGCTGCCTACATCAATCCCTCTTTTGAAGAAAATATTATTTTGACTGATGCGGTTATTGCAATAAGTGGTGGAAGAAGATTAGAACTGGGAGAATATTTGTTAATACTCGGAGGGCCCTATTTCCCTGGCGACGCAGATATTGTAAGTCAAGATTTACTAAATAAACTCAGGAATTACTATGATTACCAAGTAAGGTATGAAGAATTATTTGATATCCTTGAAAAAGAAGTAGAATTAAAAGGAAATAATTTATCTTTGAACCCAAAAAATGATTCTATATGGTACAATGTTAAGATGAACTCTAAGTATGTTTTCATTAATCTTGTCAATTTCGTAGGGACAAGCACAAACTTTTGGAGAATGAAAACAAAAAAACCCAATACAATCAATGATATAGAAATTTTTATTCCTTTAAACAATATTAAAAATGTATATTTTGCTTCAGCTGATAATCAGTTATTTTTTTCAAAAATAGATTTTTTAGAAAAAGAAGATGGGTTAATTGTAAAAGTCCCAACACTTGAATATTGGTCAACTATTCTGATAGAATTAGAATAAAAACTGGAGGAGGATTTATCTATTATGTTCACAAAGACGCAGTTAACGCAATACACTACTTTGTACAGAAGTGGCAAACCTTTTAAAACTGGGGCGGTGATAATTGACTTAGAAAGCAAAAATTTCCAACAGAACGATACTATCCCATATTTTCAAGTTGAAGAAGAAGACAACAAAATAAATTTCATATACAAGATGTCAAAAGAAGATGTTGTATATGGTTTGGGAGAAACTCTTGGGGCATTGAACAAAAGAGGTAAAATTTACAGATTCTACAACACAGACGATCCTGAACATACCCCTGAAAAGATGTCTTTATACGGTTCCCATCCTTTTATGATCTTGGATGGAAAAAATACTTTCGGACTGTTCATCGATTATCCTTCTGAAATTATCTTTGACATAGGATTTACAGATAAAGATATTTTGCAGATCACCGTTCCTTCAAAAGATTTTGACTTGTATATCTTTGATTCTGATGAAAAGCTATCCATAATAAAGGAATACTTTAACTTAACAGGTAAACCTTACATCCCTCCAAAATGGGCTTTTGGGTTTCAGCAATCAAGATGGAGTTACTTCTCTGAAGAGGAAGTTAGAAATGTCGCAAAAAAATTCAGAGAAACTGGAATACCTTGTGATGTCATTTACACCGATATAGACTACATGGATAGTTACAAGGTTTTCACTATAAACAAAGATAAATTCCCTAACTACGAAGGGATGGTGAAAGACCTAAAAGAAATGGGAATAAAAGTTATACCGATCATAGACCCCGGGGTAAAAATAGAAAAAGACTATTCAATGTACGAAGAAGGCAAGGAAAAAGGATTTTTCTGTGTGGATGAAAACGGTAATGATTTTGTTGCAGCTGTTTGGCCAGGACCTACGCACTTTCCAAACTTTTTGAACTCAGAAGTCAGAAGATGGTGGGGCAAGAAGTATAAACTCTTTACAGATATGGGAATAAAAGGCTTTTGGAACGATATGAACGAACCTTCAATATTTTATACCCCTAAAGGTTTAGACAATCTCATCGAACTGTTAAAAAGTTTGGAAAAAAATAAGGAAAATGCCGGTATAGAAGTTTTCTTGGCAAGAGAAACACTTTTGAAAATAGCTAATAACAGAGAAGATTATAAAAGCTTCTACCATAAATTAGACGATGGTAGTTTAATAAATCACGATATGGTTCATAACTTATACGGATTCAACATGACAAAAGCTACTGCAGATGAGTTGAAAGAGTTATGCCCGAATGAAAGATACCTGCTACTCTCAAGAAGCAGTTATCCAGGCCTCCACAGGATGGCTTCAATATGGATGGGGGATAATAAATCTTGGTGGGAACACATGATTGTTAATATAAGAATGCTGCAATCTTTAAATATGATGGGATTTTTCTATACGGGAGCGGATGTTGGTGGCTTTGGAGCTGATTCATCTGCTGAATTAGTCATAAGATGGATGGAGTTAGGAGCGTTCACACCATTTTATCGAAACCATTCTGCACTAAATACAAGGCCTCAGGAGCCTTGGCAGTTCGATGAAGAATCTTTGAACATCATGAGAGACATAGTGAGGCTCAGATACGCTTTTCTACCGTATACTTACTCAGAATATATGAACTCCGTAAAAGAATCTGTTCCATTTGTAAAACCTTTATCTTTTGTATTTGAAGGCGATAGGGTGAAAGATATAGAAGATCAGTACATGTACGGAGAATCTTTGATGGTAGCACCCGTTTATGAACAAAACAAAAAGGGAAGATATTTACACTTGCCAGAAGTGAAGTGGCTTAATTGGACAGCTTCTAAATACGAAGAAAGAAATATGAAAGTTTATGAACCGGGAGATTATTACATTGAAGCAGATTTAAATGAAATTCCTCTTTTCATAAAAGAGAATAGCTTGATACTTCTATCCGAGCCTATGAATTATGTTGGTGAAAAAGAAATTACAGAACTAACAGTCATTGGTTTGGTTAGCGATCACGCTGTTTACAATTATTATGATGACGATGGAACCACTTACAACTTCTCAAAAGGTGAATTTGGTAATTTAAAGATAGATATAACAAAAATAGGCAACGATTTCAAAATAGATGTGAAAACATACGATCCAACGAATATTTTGAAAATAAAAAAGATCCAGTTCGAAATATACGACATTGATGGTAGTGTCATCAAAAAAGATATGATCCTTTAGAAAGACTTGGGATATTCCCAAGTCTTTTCTTGAATAAGAATCGATTATTCATTAATGAGTTTCATCTTTCTATTTTAAAAAAACTTAACTGGACTCTTAAATCGAATTCACTTTAAAGATATGGCAAAGATATGCATCGTTGGAATTTGAGGCAAAAAGATAGATTGCACAGGTACAGATTTTAAAGGAATCTTCAACATGTACATTTGTGGATTTATATTTTCTGTTATTCCTAAGCTATCGTATCTATAACCGAACTCCAAAAGAACCGTTTCACCATAGATTGGAGATTGGCACCAATCGGAGAAGGCAATGTCCACCTCTTGACTTGATCCATCTTGGTAAAGGATTAATATTTTACCTGTATAATTTCCATGGTCGCTCGCTCCTACAATATACATATAATCAAAAGTTTTTTCTATATCTTTTAGATTTATAACCTGAGAAGTTAGTATTAGGTTATCGTTTCCATCAATCTTAAATTTAAAATAAACATTTTCTTTTTCATAAAAGAACATATTATTCGTTAAATGTTTTATAAGTTCCTCTACTGGGTATTTTGCTCCTATTATTCCATCGTAGTTATCAAAATTACCAGATTTTCTTTCGGAGAAACTTACTATGCCATCGTTGTTAAATAACTCTTCTATATCCAATAAAAAGCTATTGTTAATAAAAATACCTTCAACTTCAGCGGTTTGAGTATATAAACTTTCTTCTGTTGCTGCTTCATAAGTTGTTTTTTCAATTTTTCCTTTAGAGAATTCATAATAAGATTGGTCGAATTCAAATATAAAAGCGGGATCTACTGGTTTTAAAATAACTTGATCAACGTAAATAAAACCATTTTCAGGTTTTAAGTACAAAATAATTTGATTTTCTTCCATATTTAAGTCCCCAATGTACATAATACCATCATTTGAATCTAAGTTTTTATCTATTGAATTATCTCCAGAAGAAGCTTTAACGTGGGTGTTAGAATCAAAAGACCCGGCTATATAAACTTCATACTCTCCAGGATAAAAATTCTCAATTTTTTGTCTTATCCTTATGCTTTCTTCGGTCTTAATGCGAATATTATTGGTATTGTCCAATTCAAAATAATAAATGCCCGCATCCATTTTCTCAGATTCAAACAATAGAGTCTCTCGACCGCCAATTATTTTAGACGAAGTTAATGGTTGAACCTGGGAAGGTAAGGTTTTTAACCTTACTAAACTTAGCAAAGCACATATTGTCGATTCAGCACCGGCATTGCTGTTTATATATATAGAATGTAAAGAATCATAACCTTCACCGTTTGGTCCATACATCGGAGAAGCTAAATGATTGTTCCTTTCAAAAAACCCTCCGAACAAGGCGGCAATGTAGGCATATTTTTCTTCCTGGGTAACTGAATACAATTTCACTAAAGTCGAAATTATTGGTTCGACTGCATAAGCTATCTGAGGATACATTTTTATATATTTTCCTATTTCATAAACCGGACCTAAAGAAAGCAATACTGGATAGAATTCATCTGCTAAAGAGATTGCAGAATCTAAATATTTAGTATTTCCTGTTATTCTGTACAGTTCAATCAGAGCCTCTCCTTGTCTACTACCCCAACTATGCCATAATTGGTAATCTGTTCCTTCGTTGAATGCCCCCTTCAACAATCCTTCTTTTATCTGTGTATTAAGAATTGAATCTCCAATTTTTATAGCCAATTCTTTTACACTTTCATCCCCTGTATATTTGTAATATTCAATCACACCTAAAAGGAAAACGGAAGAAACATCTGAATTTTTATTCAAAAAGTAATTTTCATCCAAGCTCCTTGATAAAAAACTATACGCTAATTTGGCAGAATTTTCTAATTTCTTTTGAAAATCTCGATCCTCATTAAAGACTTCTAAGGCATTTGAGATAGCCCAAAATCCTCTTGCCGCCCACCAATTTGCCGATTTTCTACTTGTTACTCCTTGCTTATTAATACTACCATCCTCAAAAATAAAGTTATAGAAATCTCCATCAGAATCTTGAAGTGCCATCACAAAATCTAAAGCTTCTTTTGCTCTTTGAAGGTAAAATTCGTTGGGATAAAGTTTATAAAGTTCTGTATACAATACTGCAACCCTCGCTACATCATCTACACAAGTTACTCCTTCGCCTTTTGCCTCTGTGTGAACATATGTATCTCCGAATTTTTCAGCATATATCCAATAACCGATTTTTGTCTCGCTTTCTATTATGAATTCGTCCCTTAAAAATTCAAGATGGCTAAGATTTATCTCCGGTACACCAAAGGAAATTACAGATAAAAAAATAAAAGAAAACATGAAGAATTTCCTCCAATTCATATGCGTTCCTCCCTCTAAACTTTATAAAAACAAAATATTTCTGCAGCATTTATAAATGCTGCAGAAATAAAAGATTTACTGAACAATAAGTTTTAAATTTTGTATCTCATGTGCCCTTCCTTCAAGCAATTTTATAGCTTCTACAGTGTTCTTTGCAGAATAAATTGAGAAATATCTCGTATAAGTTACTTCGTCTCCAGCTTTGAATTTCATCATCCAATCAGCTTCATTAGTTCCCTCAAAAGTGCCTTTTGTAGCTTCATAATTATTCAACTCTCCTGGGATCCATCTAAATATCCCATCTCTAAATTCTCTACTTTCATAAAACCAAAAATCATTATAAACAAATTTTTTAAGGTCTGAATAAACAACGGATGTTTGTGGTAATATTTCTGCGGCTATCAAACCATATTTCTCTGAAAAGTTTGCTCTCCAATCTTCCATAGAAACAAAGGCATATGTCGCTCCCCACCATAAAGGTTTCATTGAATCAATTGCTGGAAAAACTACATAAGCATTTTCATCAACTATTTCTACTGCACCTCTTTCCTTCCAATATTCATATGGGGTTATTCCTAATTGTTCTGCCCAAATCACTCTTCTAAACATAGGAGTGATATGTAAAGAACCATCATCAACGGTAGTTAAAGGTGCTGTAGCCATAACTTGTAATTTCATTATATCAACGTAATTGGAGAAAGAAAATTCATTTTCCACTAGCACATCCCCAGTTTTAAAAATATATGTGGTTATCTTTTGTGTGAGACCAGGGAGCTCTTCATAGGAAAGTACTGCCTGAACAGTTACAGCAACAGGCCCTGGATCAAAAACTTTTAAATCCTTCACTGTTAATCCCATAGATGTTGTTTCAACGTGTTTGCCTAACTTCCCGTCTACATAGTATGTGCTACCTGACCACCCCGCAATTCTTGCTGTCCCAAGTTCATTGTACAAAATTCCTTCCACGTTGCCAAATTTAGTAAAATTTGCTAATCCGTGGTTATTTACCTTGACCGTAAAATTTTTGTTTACTACATTGTATTCTCCGTCTTTTTCCTCAATTGTGAAAGCTGGTTCAAATTGAAGTAAGTCCAAATCCCAATCATCCGAGACAACGATATTGGCTTCATTCTTAAACACAAATAGGAGAAAATCTGGCGAAGAAATTCTTCCGTTTTGATCAACATCCACAATCTGATAAGGAAGATCTTTTCCTTTCGAATCTTTTATTCTGATAGAATTCCAGTTCGCATCGAAATCATATCCAACAAAATCCAACAACTCAGAAAAACTTACCACAAAAGGAACATCAAGGCTTGTCATTTGCTCGGTAGAAACTTTTAACACCTTTTCCTCTGCAAAAAGAGTGAAGGTTACAAGAAGAACCGTCACCAAAGTTACAAAGATTCTCGCTTTTTTCACTTTTGTTCCTCCTCCTTTCATTTTTCATAAAAATATTTTTATTGGGATACTATAAACCAAACAAACTTTTTGCTTTTTCGTTATGTAAGCGCTTACAATCTCATTGATAATTATAACACCTCAAAAAAATCTATGCAAAGTCGGTTATAACCGTTTATACGTAATTAGAAACAATTAGGGTCTTTTATCAGTTGAAATCTCCTATTTTCTTATTTTTTGATTTTCTTAAAGTATTTTTTCGAATATCAACTCTTAGAAAAAAGAAGATTTTTTGAAATAATCGAGAATAATTGCCATTAATTGACTTTATTTAGCTATAATCAAGTTTGACTTTCTTTATGTATACTGTTATAATTTTTTTGTAAGCGCTTACAAAATGGAGGTATTACTAAATGTCAACAATAGATGATGTAGCAAAATTAGCTGGTGTATCGATAGCCTCAGTATCAAGAGTTTTGAATTCAAAAGACAATGTTTCGGAAAAAACTAAAGAAAAAGTTTTACGAGCTATCGAAGAATTAGATTATAAACCCTCGGGAATAGCTCGGAATTTAGCCAACAAAAAAAGTTCTTATAACATTGGTTTAGTCATTAGTAAAAGGATAGACAAAATTCTCAAAGGAAATGACTCATTTGGTATAAGAGAGTTCTATACAACTGTTTTAGCGGGAATAGAAAGTTTAGCAAAAGAAAACAATATCCAAATAAAATTGCAAACCTTTGATAATGGAAACAGAAAATTACTGGAAGATTTAGATGGCTTGCTGATAATGGGAGGAGACCGTCTACCTAAGTTAGTCGAAAATTCAGATTTACCAAAGGTACTTGTAGATAATTACATTCCTGCTTTAAAAGTTGATTCCGTAATCTCAAACGGCTTTGACGGCGCCTATTATACAATAAAACAAATGATCTCACGTGGATATAAAAAAATTGTACATATTCACGGTCCACTTACATATTGGGGATTTAGAAATAGATTTGAAGGATACACGGCAGCGATGACTGAATTTGGATTGCTGCCTCAAACATTCGAGTGTGACGAAACTCCAGAAGGTATATTATATGCATTAAATCTAACTTTATCCAAAAAACCTAATGTAATTTTTGCTTCAAATGATGTTATAGCTTTAATAATTTTAAATTTTTTAAAAAAGAAAAAAATTCATGTCCCAAAAGATATTCAACTAATTGGATTTGACGATATTATTTCTTCTTCGGTTTCTGAACCTAAACTGTCAACGGTAAAAGTTTTCAAGTTTGAGATGGGGAATATCGCTTTAAATAGACTAATAGATTTGATCAATGAAAAGAATCCTCATCCAGCAATGATCTCGTTATTCACCACCTTTATCGAAAGGGATAGTACGATAAGAGCTAAGAATTAGGAATAGTGATCAAGCAATATAAGAAATATAATGACTTATTTTAAAAAATTATAAATAATTATTGGGTAGTAACCCAATTCAAAGGAGGTATGGTCAGTATGAAAAAGTTCACAGTGGTGTTTATTGTGTTATTGTTGACGGTTTTTGCCTTTTCCCAGACAAAACTCGTTTTTTGGACCGCTCCTAATCCTCAGCAAGAAATGTTTTGGAAGGAAGTCGTTGCTGAATATGAAACTTTACATCCTGAAATTGATATCGAGTGGTCTACCATTCCTGCAGCAGGAAGCTCAGAAGAAGCTATCCTAACAGCTATAGCTTCGGGAAGAGCCCCAGATATTTCCACCAACATCTTTTCAGGATTTGCTGCACAATTAGCGGATATAGGCCAATTAGTAGCTTTAAGTGAATTAGAAGGTTTCGATGAACTTGTTGAAACAAGAAAGATGGGAAGTATCATAGAAGGCTGGGAAATAAACGGTAATGCATATGTTATACCTATTTATTCAAACCCTGTTCTGATGTGGTGGAGAGATTCTTTATTGAAAGATGCCGGCTTTGATAATCCCCCAAGAACGTACTCAGAGATCTACGAATTTTCTAAAAACTTTGTGGTACCCATGGAACGATATTCCATCCAAGTAATTGCAGGAAGAAATTGGTGGGATAGATGGTTTGACTTTATTACGTATTACTATGCAGCAGGTCAAGGAAAATCATATATAGATACTGATAGGATGAGAGCAACATTCAACGACGAAGTTGGTCAAGAAGTAGCTCAGTTTATCAAAACAATGTTTGATAACCAATGGACTGCTGTAGATTTAGGTTCTGATCCATTTTATAACGGAGCTATTGCTGGAACATTGATGGGTCCTTGGAGCATCGCTTATGCCGAGAATCAGTATCCAGACGTCGTTGATGATATTGTTATTACACCGCCACCAGTTCCTGACAATTATCCAAGTGATCAACCGATTTATACTTTTGCTGATGCAAAAGGGCTTGTAATTTTTAATACTACAAAAAACTTGGAAGAAGCTTGGGAATTTGTTAAATGGGTATTCTCGAGAGAAGATTTCGATTCGAAATGGTTAGAATATACCAAAATGCCACCAGCAAGAGAAGACTTATTAACTAATGAAATATTTGCTGATTTTTGGGAGACAAATCCTTTAGCAGCTGAATATGCCAAATATGTCCCTTATGCTGTTCCTCCCGCACCAATTACAACAACTGTTGACGTACAAGATATCATGACTGTTGAATTGATTGAACCTTTAATGCATGGCACCAAAGATGTTCAAGAAGCTTTGGATGATGCAATTAAGGCTATAAACAGAATCCTCTGGTAAGGGAAGGTTAAAACAATGAGTAAAAAAATAGGGTTAGCAAAAAAAGAAGCAAGGAAAGGCTTTGGTATTTCTTCAATATATTTAATTTATGCGGCAATATTTTGGGGTTATCCTTTTCCTGAGTTTGACAGT